>NZ_JBHVKW010000089.1:0-36492 GCF_042797905.1 Amycolatopsis sp. NPDC057786 | reverse complement strand
GTGGTTGCGCGTGCAACCACCGCGTCCAGAGGACCACTCGCGAAACTCAGAACAGCCGGAACTCGTCCGATTCGATGCCGCGCAACGCGTCGTAGTCCAGCGTGAGGCACCGGATCCCCCGGTCCTCGGCCAGCACCCGCGCCTGGGGCTTGATGATCTGTGCCGCGAAGACACCCTGCACCGGCGCCAGCAGCGGGTCGCGGTTGAGCAGTTCGAGGTACCGCGTCAGCTGCTCGACGCCGTCGATCTCGCCGCGCCGTTTGATCTCGACGGCGACACTGGCCCCGTCGGCGTCGCGGGCCATGATGTCGACCGGGCCGATCGCGGTCGGGAACTCCCGCCGCACCAGCGTGTAACCCTCGCCGAGGGTCTTGATGTGCTCGGCGAGCAGTTCCTGCAGATGCGCCTCGACGCCGTCCTTCTGCAGTCCCGGTTCCGCGCCGAGTTCCTGGGCGTGGTCGTGGAAGATCTCGTCGATCGTGATGACGAGCTTCTCCCCCTGCTTGTTCTCGACGATCCACAGCTTGCCGTCCTCGATCAGCCAGCACGGCGGGCTCATCCAGTTCAGCGGCTTGTAGGCGCGGTCGTCCGAGTGCACGGACACCGAGCCGTCGGCCTTCACGAGCAGCAGCCGGGTGGCCATCGGCAGATGGGCGGTCAGACGGCCGGCGTAGTCGACCTGGCAGCGAGCGATCACAAGGCGCACCCCGCGAGGGTAGGACAAGCACGGCGATACTGTGCGCATGGACCCCGTTCAGCGTGTCAGCTCCCGCGAGGTGTACCGCAACAACTGGATGACCCTGCGCGAAGACGCCGTCCGGCGGCTCGACGGTTCCGAGGGGATCTACGCCGTCGTCGGCAAACCCACCTGTGCCGTGGTGATCCCGTTCGACGGCGCCAGGTTTCACCTGGTCGAGCAGTTCCGCTATCCGGTCGGGATGCGGCGCTGGGAGTTCCCGATGGGCACCGCTCCCGAAATGGCCGACGTCCCGCCGCTCGAACTCGCCGCCCGCGAACTGCGGGAGGAGACCGGGCTGATCGCGGGCTCGATGGCCGAACTCGGCAGGACCGACGTCGCGCCAGGGTACTCGAGCCAGCGCGGGCGCGTGTTCCTCGCCACCGACCTCACGCAGGGTGAAGCCCAGCGCGAGGTCGAGGAGCAGGACATGCGGACGGCCTGGTTCGAGCGCGGGGAGTTCGAGAAGATGATCGCTTCGGGCGACATCACCGACGCGCAGACGCTGGCCGCCTACACGCTTCTGCTCATGCGCGAGCGCGCGCTCTGAACTCAGTCGGGCCAGACCGGGGAACGCTTCTCCAGGAACGCCGCCATCCCCTCACGTGCCCCGGGCAGCTGCGAAGCCGAAGCCATCACCTCCAGCGCCAGCGCGTAGGCGTCGGCCTCCGGCCGGTCCAGCTGCGCGTAGAGGGTCTGCTTGCCCATCGCCTTGCTGGCCCGGCTCCCCCGCGTCGCGCGTCCGAGCAGCGAAGCGACGGCTTCGTCCAGCGAGTCGTCCGGCACGACGCGGTTCACCAGGCCCCAGTCCAGCGCGGTCGCGGCGTCGACGACGTCGCCGGTGAGCGCCAGTTCCATCAGGCGTTTCCGCCCGATCGCGCGCGCCACCGGCACCGCGGGCGTGTGGCAGAACCAGCCGCCCTTGCCACCGGGAAGGGCGAAACCGGCGGACTCCGCGGCGACGGCGAGGTCGCACGAGGCCACCAGCTGGCAGCCCGCCGCGGTCGCGAGCCCGTGCACCCGCGCGACGACGACCTGCGGGACGGACTGCATCGTGCCCATCAGGTCCGTGCACAGCCGCAGCAGCTCGCGCACGCCCATCAGGTCGCGCGCGGCGACGTCGCCGAAGTCGTGTCCCGCCGAGAACACGGGCCCGGCGCCCGCCAGGACGATCCCGGTCGCGTCGGTTTCCCCGGCCTCGCGGAACGCCGCGAGCAGCTCGGCGAGATGGTCCGCCGACAGTGAGTTGCGCCGCGCGGCGCGGTTCATGGTGATCGTGACGGTGTCACCGTCCCGCTTCACGAGGATGTGCTCGTACTCGGCCATGCTTCGACGGTAACCGACCGGAACGTCCGGCGATACGAATCGGGCCCGACACCGACGTCGGCCCGGAGCCTTCGCCGCAGGTTGGCGGCGGTGCCGAGGCCGGACCGCTGCGCCACCCGCTCGACCGGGAGCTCGGTGGTCTCCAGCAGCCGCCGCGCGAGCCGCACCCGCTGCGCGCGCAGCCACCGCCCCGGTGTCACCCCGGTGGCCGCCGCGAACTCGCGGTGGAAGGTCCGCTCGCTCAGCCCGGCGTGACCGACGAGGTCGTCGACGCCGATGTCGCCGGCGATCCGCTCCAGCGCCCAGTCCATTGTGGACGAAACACTCGGTCGCGACGGCTTGGGCGGCAACGGGTTGTCGACGTACTGCCGCTGGCCGCCTTCCCTCGCGGGCGGCATCACCAGCCGCCGGGCGAGCGCGGCGGCGACCTCGGCGCCGTGATCGCGGCGCACCAGATGCAGGCAGAGATCCAGCCCGCCGACCACCCCGGCGGAGGTCAGGACGTCACCCTCGTCGGTGAACAGGACGTCCCGCTGGACGACGGCGTCGCGAGCGGCGGCTTCGAGGTCGTCCAGCAGCCGCCAGTGCGTGGTGACGGACCGGCCGTCGAGCAACCCGGCCGCGGCGAGCGTGAAGGCACCGGAACACAGCGACGCCACGGTGATCCCCGCCCGGTGCGCCTTGCGCAGCGCGGCGACGGCGGCCGCGGGCACCTCGGCGTGCGGATCCACCCGGCCGGGCACGAGGACGAGATCACAGCCCGCCAGCCCGCTCAGCCCATGGGTCGCCTCGATCCGGCCGAACGGATGGGCGGCGATCGAGCCGCGGCCGGCCGCGCAGAGCCGGACCTCAAAGGGACCGATACCGCTGTCGGTCCGGTCGACGCCCCAGACCTCGCCGATCACGCCCAGGTCGAAGGACCGGCTGCCCGGCAGGAGGAGCACACCCACGGTTCGCATGGCAGGAAAGTACCGTATCGCGCTTCTTCTGCCACTCCCCACCGGCGCCGGCAAGCGTGAAACTCGAAGCCATGACCACTGAGAACAAGGCCCTGCTCGTGATCGACGCCCAGCGCGGCTTCGACAAACCCGTCTGGGGCCCGCGCAACAACCCCGGCGCGGAGGCCAACATCAAGGCGCTCGTCGACGCCTACCAGGAGCGCGGACTGCCGATCGTGCTGGTGCACCACGACTCCGTGAAACCCGGCTCATCCCTGCGGCCGGGGCAGGAGGGCAACCACTTCAAGCCCGAACTCGACGGCGTGCGCGCGGATCTGGTGTTCGGCAAGAAGGTCAACTCGGCCTTCCACGGCGACGTCGATCTCGACGGCTGGCTGAAGACCCGCGGCCTCACGTCGTTCGTGCTCGCCGGTATCCAGACGAACTTCTGCTGCGAGACCACCGCGCGCGTCGGCGGGAACCTCGGCTATGACGTGACTTTCGCGCTCGACGCCACCTTCACCTTCGACCTCGCCGGGCCGGACGGCGGAGTCCTGACCGCGGACGAGCTTTACCGGGCGACCGCGACGAATCTGCACGGGGGCGGATTCGCCACGGTCACCTCGACGAAGGAGATCCTGAGCGCGCTTTAGGCGCGATCTATGACCGCTTTGAGGAACCGCCGCGTCCGGTCGTGGTCCGGATCGTTGAACAGCTTGTCGGGCGTGGCGTCCTCCAGCACCTGTCCCTGGTCGAACATCATCACCCGATCCGACACGTCCCGCGCGAACTGCATCTCGTGCGTGACACAGAGGATCGTGATGTCGGTGGACGTCGCGATCTCACGCAGCACGCGCAGTACGTCGGCGACCAACTCCGGGTCGAGCGCCGAAGTCACCTCGTCCAGCAGCAGCACGTCGGGCCGCATCGCGAGCGCGCGGGCGATCGCGACGCGCTGCTGCTGGCCACCGGACAGCCGGCTGGGGTGCTCGTCCTTCTTGTCCGTGAGCCCCACCATTTCCAGCAGTTCGACGGCCCGCGCCTCGGCCTCGTCCCTGGGGACACCGAGCGAATGGATCGGCGCCTCGGTGATGTTGCGCAGCACGTTCATGTTGGGGAACAGGTTGAACTGCTGGAACACCATGCCGATCCGTTTGCGCGCCTCGCGCAGGTACTTCTCGTCCGCGGGCACCAGTTTCCCGCCGCGCTTCATGTGACTCAGGTAGTCGCCGCAGACCTCGATGGTCCCGCCGTCGACCTTCTCCAGTGTCATCAGCAGCCGCAGGATCGTCGTCTTCCCGGAGCCGCTCGGCCCGATCAGCGAGACGAACTCCCCCGGCGCGACGGTGAAATCGAGGTCCCGCAGCACGACGTGATCCCCGTAGGACTTGACCACCTGCGAGAACCGGATCATCGGGGAATCAACTGTGGGCGGCACGTCGCTCCAACCTTCTCACCAGAATCGAAGCCGGCAGGCTCACCAGCAGGAACAGCACCCCGGCCAGGGTGTACGGCTCGACGACGCGGAACGTGTCGGCGCCGACCTCCTTCGCCCGCGCCAGGACGTCGACGACGCCGATCGCCAGCAGCAACGGGGTTTCCTTGAACATCGAGATCGTGTAGTTGCCGAGCGCGGGCAGCACTCGCGGCACCGCCTGCGGCAGGACGACCGCGGCCCACACCCGCGACCGCGGAAGGTTCAGCGCGGTCGCGGCCTCCCACTGTCCTTTCGGGACAGCCTCGATCCCGGCACGGTAGACCTCGGCAGCATACGTCGCGTAGTGCACGCCGAGCGCGATGACACCGGTGGCGAACGGGGACAAGGTCATGCCGCCCACCGGCTGGATCACGTAGTAGAGAACGAACACCTGGATCAGCAGCGGCGTACTGCGGACGAACTCGATGAACAGCCGGACCGCCTGGGACAGCACGGGAATCCCGCCGCGGTGGATCAGCGCGAACACCAGGCCCAGCACGTAGCCGACCACCGAGGCGAGCAGGGTGATCTCGACGGTGACGAGAAGCCCTTCCAGCAGCAGGGGAATCGAATCGAAGGCCGATTTCCAGCTCCAGTCCATCACACACCTCCCGCGGTGGCCGTCATCTTGGCCGGGGCCCGGCCGAGGCGCCGCGCGGCGTGCCGTTCCAGCAGCCGCATCCCGCTCGTGATCAGCAGCGCGAGCAGGAGGTAGAGCACGAGTTCGGTGCCGTAGATCCAGCCGATCTCGGCACTGAACACCGGCCGCAGCAGTTCACCTTGGCGGGCCATCTCCGGGACCCCGATGAACGACAGCAGCGCGGTGCTCTTCAGCAACTGGATGAAGAGATTGTTGAACGGTGGCAGCATTTCCGCGAACGCCTGCGGCAGGATCACCCGCCGCATCCGCTGGGCCGGGCTCAGGTTGAGCGCGACGGCGCCCTCGAACTGCGCGCGCGGGACGGAGTTCACCGCGCCGCGGACGATCTCCGCGCCGTAGGCCCCGTGGTTGAGGCCCAGCACCAGGATCCCGGCGAACATCGGCACCAGCTGGAGGCCGACGAGCACCGGAAGCACGAAGTAGAGCCAGAACAGCTGGACGACTTCCGAAGTGCCGCGGAAGATCTCGACGTAGACCCGGGAAATCCCCCGTACCGGCCGGGACGGGGATCTCAGCGCCAGCCCGGCGGCCAGCGAGAGCACCACGGTGAGCGCGATCCCGCCGAGCGCCGCGGTGACGGTCGCGGTCAGTCCACTGAGGACGGACGTGATGATATGCGATACCGACGAGGACATGAGGTTCGCCCGTCACACCGCGCAGAGTGTCTCGGTGGTGACGCCGGGCTTCGGCAGGTTGTCGGCCGAGAATCCGAACGGCGTCACGATCCTGGTCCATTCGCCGCTGTCCTGCAGCTTCTTGAGTTCGACGTTGAAGGCCTCGCGCAACGGGGTGTCGTCCTTGCGGAAGACGAAAGCGCCGGCGGACACGACCGGTTTGCCGTCCTTGACCGGCTCGAAACCGGGCGTGACCTCGGCCGCCGCGCCGGGGCTCTTCGCCAGCACGTCCTTGAGGGAGATGTCGGTGAGCGCGGCGCAGTAGACGCGGCCGTCGGTGACCGCGCGGAGCATGTTGTCCTGCGAATCGAGGGTGACGATCTGGTCCTCGGCGACGCCGGAGTCGGTGGCGTACCCCTTCTCCACGGCCGCCGAGAGCACGGCGACCTTGACCTTCTTGGCCGCGATGTCCTCGAACTTCAGCACCTGCTGCGGGTTCCCCTTGGGGACCAGCAGAGCGGTCAGCGCCGAGTAGTCGGGGATCGAGAAGGCCGCCGCGTCGCACCGTTCCTTCTTGATGTTCATCCCGGCCGCGACGACGTCGTACTTCCTGGCGTTGAGCGCGGGGATCAGCTGGTCGAAGGAGACCGCTTCGGCTTCCACGTTGTCGATGCCCATGGCCTTGAAGACCGCGCGGGCGACCTCGGGCGCCTCACCGGTGACCTTGCCGCTCTGGTCCGTGAAACCGTACGGCGCTTCGTTCGCGATACCGATCTTGATCTTCTTGGAGCTTTTCGCCGCCTCCAGCGCGTTCCCGGAAGTCGTCGTCGTGCACGCGGACAACAGCACCGGACCGCCGACCGTCACCGCGCCAAGAATCGCGGACCGCCGGAAGAACTCCCGCCTCGACCACTCGCCGTGCACCATCGCGGCACCTCTTTTCGATTAATCGGTTTTAATCGAAACGTAGGTGGGTACCTTGGCGCGGGCAGTGTGAGCGGGTGGCGAACCACCCGCCGTTACGGTACCGAGATTTACGGTGACTTTATGTGCTCAGGCCGTGGCGCTCGCGCACCAATCCGACAATTCCGTCCATGATGTCGGTGAGTTCGTAGTCCTTCGGCGTGAACACCTTCGCGATCCCCCGCTCCAACAGGAGCTTCTCGTCGTCGGGCGGGATGATGCCGCCGACGATGACCGGGATGTCGCCCGCGCCCGCGGCCCGCAGGCCGTCCACGACCTGCGGCACGACCTCGAGATGCGAACCCGAGAGCACCGAGAGCCCGACGACGTGCACGCCTTCCTGGACGGCGGCCGCGACGATCTGCTCCGGCGTGAGCCGGATGCCCTGGTACACCACCTCGAAACCGACGTCGCGCGCCCGCACGGCCACCTGCTCGGCGCCGTTGGAGTGCCCGTCGAGACCGGGTTTGCCGACCAGGATCCGCAGCCGCTCGCCGATCTCGGTGTTCGTCGCCTTGACCCGCTCGCGGACCCGGCGGATCTCCTCGTTGCCCTCACCCGCGGCCGCCGACGCGGAAACCCCGGTGGGAGCGCGGTATTCACCGAACACCTCGCGCAGCGCGCCAGACCATTCGCCGGTGGTCACCCCGGCGCGGGCGCACTCGATCGTGGCCTCGAACAGGTTCTCCGACGTCTTCGCGATGGCCTTGAGTTTCTCCAGCGCCGACTCGGCGGCCGCGTTGTCGCGACGCGTCCGCCATTCCTCGATGGCGGTCACGGCCTGCTTTTCGACGGCGGGGTCGATCGTTTCGATCGCCTTGGCCCCCTCGGCCTGCAGCGGCGAAGGTTCCGTCGTCTCGAACTTGTTGACCCCGACCAGGATCCGCTCGCCGTTCTCCATACCGCGCCGGTACTCCGCGAGCGAGGCGACGAGCTGGGACTTCATGTAGCCGCTCTCGACGGCCGCGACGGCACCGCCGAGATCCTGCACGCGCGCGATCTCCTCGCGCGCGCCCGCCATGATCTCGTCGACCTTGGCCTGGATGACGTGCGAGCCGTCGAAGATGTCCTCGTACTCCAGGAGATCGGTCTCGAACGCGAGCACCTGCTGCATCCGCAGCGCCCACTGCTGGTCCCACGGACGGGGAAGGCCGAGCGCCTCGTTCCACGCGGGCAGCTGGATCGCGCGGGCCCTGGCGCCGCGGGAAAGGGAGACCGCGAGCATCTCCAGCACGATGCGCTGGACGTTGTTCTCGGGCTGCGCCTCGGTCAGGCCCAGCGAGTTGACCTGCACGCCGTAGCGCAGCCGTCGCGCCTTGGGGTCCGTGACGCCGTAACGATCCCGGGTGATCTCGTCCCAGAGCGCGGTGAACGCGCGCATCTTCGACATCTCTTCGACGAACCGCACGCCGGCGTTGACGAAGAACGAGATCCGCGCGACCACCTTGGCCATGTCGGCCTGCTCGACCTGCCCGGAGTCGCGGACCGCGTCGAGGACGGCGATGGCGGTGCACAAGGCGTACGCGACCTCTTGCGTCGGCGTCGCGCCGGCTTCCTGCAGGTGATAGCTGCAGATGTTGATCGGGTTCCACTTCGGCACGTGGTGCACGGTCCACGCGATCATGTCGGTGATCAGGCGGAGACTCGGGCCCGGCGGGAAGATGTAGGTGCCGCGGGAGAGGTATTCCTTGATGATGTCGTTCTGCGTGGTGCCGGTGAGCTTGGCCAGCACCTCGTCGACGTCGCGGCCCTCGGCTTCGGCCTGCTCGCGGGCCACGGAGACGTAGAGCGCCAGGAGCCACATGGCGGGCGCGTTGATCGTCATCGACGTGTTGGCCTCCGCGAGCGGGATGCCGTCGAAGAGCCGTCGCATGTCGCCGATATGCGAGACCGGGACACCGACCTTGCCGACCTCGCCCTTGGACAGCTGGTGATCCGGGTCGTAGCCGGTCTGCGTCGGCAGATCGAAGGCGACCGAAAGGCCGGTCTGCCCCTTCGCGAGGTTACGGCGGTACAGCTCGTTGGACGCGGCCGCGGACGAGTGGCCCGCGTAGGTCCGCATCACCCAGGGGCGGTCCCGTTCACGGTCCGTGGGATAGGGCACGGTCTACCTCCGGCGCTGGACGACCGTCTGAGTGTACCGGCCGGTAACATCGGCCGCCGAGTTGAATCGGACACAGTCGGGTCATTCTTCGGCCATCGAGCCCTGGCGCTGTCGTGCCTCGTCAACGGCTTTCGCGAGCTTCTCGCGCACTTTCGCCACGTCGCTGACACCCACGAGGATGACCGGCGGCTCGCGGTCCTTCCCGGTACCCGCGCCGAAGTTCGCCGACGCCCACGCCAGCACGCCGAGCCTGCCGAAGGTGATCGTCCCGGTCTTGCCCGGCCCTGGCGTGACGACGGGATCCGCCAGTCCGGCCAGCGCCGCGGACTCCTCCTTGCGGCGGACGAGTGAACTGGTCGCGATGACCCGGCCGTCCGTCACGGCGTACGTGGTCGAGGCGAGCCTGAGGTAGCGGATCAGCGGCCTGCCTGCGAGATGGAAGACGCCGGCGGCGGTGAGCACGACCCACGCGGCCATGTGGAACGCCGTGTCGTGATTGGCGGCGAAGAACGCCGTGACGCCACCGAGCCAGAGCAGGCCGACAGGGACGTTGAACCGGTCGCCCGGATTGAAGAGGGGCCTGCGCACCGGCTGCCCGGCCCAGATGACCCGTTCGCCCGGAAGGAGGTCGATCTGCCCCTCATGCATGCCACGGCACACTACCCGTCCGGGGGATGGGCGAGGAGTGTCCGTTCGTCGGTGAAATTCCGGGCCGAACGGACCTGTCCGAGTCGTCTCGGGCAAGTCCGTGAAGGCCTCCTCCCAGGTACACCGGCGACCACAGCAGGCAGAGCGGCTGCACGGGTGGCGTTTTCGCGCGCTGGGAGGGATGGCACGCGTGATCGCGGCCGATTCGCGGCGGAGCCCGGCCGTGGTCGTGTCGTCCGCCTGATCACGCGTGTCGTCCGCCTGATCACGCGAGTCGTCCGAACGGCCACGAGACCCGACCCCTTCGGTACCGGCGCCTCTTCCTGTCCTGCTGGTGAAGCGTCCCGCCAGACGTTGCGAAAGTGGGCTTTCGCAACGTCGGCCGTAGGCAGGCAGGCACCTGAGACACCCTGGCCAGAACCCGAATCGCCACTCACGACCCACCCGGGCCCACGCCCACCTCGGCCATGCCCTGGACTGTGACCGAAATCCGCGAGACTCACCCGTGCCCGGCGTCTAGCGTGGGTGACCGTGACGTGGAGTTCGTACAGCAGCTATCTGGTCATCGTCGTCCTGATCGTCCTCGCGCCGGGGCCGGACACGATGGTGATGCTCAAGAACTCGCTCTCCGGCGGCACCCGCGGCGGTTTCCTCACCACGGCCGGGATCTTCGTGGCCAACGCCGTCCAGGGCACCGCCGCCGCGCTCGGTCTCGGCGTCGTCATCGCGCAGTCGCAGCCGGTGTTCATGACGCTCAAATGGGTCGGTGCCGCCTACCTGGTCTTCCTCGGTTTCCAGGCGCTGCGCGGCGCGTGGCGAGGCGACTACTCCGGCGTCGCGGCGGTGAAGCAGCAACGGTCGAGCGGATTCCGCCGCTTCCGTGAGGGCTTCCTTTCCAACATCACCAACCCGAAGGTCCTCGTGCTCTACCTGTCGGTGCTGCCGCAGTTCCTCGATCCGGCGACGACGTCAGCATGGCACGCGCTGCTGCTCGCTTACACCGTCGCGGTACTGGGCGCGGTCTGGCTGCTGACGCTGTTGTTCTTCGTGCACCGCGTGCGGGCCTGGCTGGAACGCCGCAGGGTCCGGCGCGCACTCGACGGCGTCACCGGCACCGCGCTGGTCGGGTTCGGCGCGGCTTTGGTGTTCGAATCATGACCTGGGGTGCCTACGGCGGTTTCGCGCTGATGATGCTGGCGCTGGCGCTCGTTCCCGGCCCGGACAACATGGTGGTGCTGAAGAACGCACTGTCCGGCGGTGTCCGCGGTGGCGGCTGGGCCTGTTTCGGCATCGGCGTCGCGAACCTCGCGCAGGCGACCGCGGCGGCGCTCGGCCTCGGCGCGGTCATCATGAACTCGCGGCCGGTGTTCGAGGCCGTGAAATGGGCGGGCGCGGCCTACCTCTGCTACCTCGGCGTCCGGGCCCTGATCGGCGCCTTCCGCGGCGACTACGGCCGTCTCGCCGAGACCGCCGCCGCCCGGAGCGGGTTCCGCCGCTGGCGCGAGGGTTTCCTCTCCAACTTCACCAATCCGAAGGTCCTCGTGCTGTACCTGTCGGTACTGCCGCAGTTCCTGACCCCGGGCGTAACCGGCACCGGCGACGCCCTGCTGCTGGCGTACACGATCGCGGCGGCGGGCACCATCGCCCAGCTTCTGCTGCTGTTCTTCGTACACCGCGTGCGGGCCTGGCTGGAACGCCGCAAGGTCCGGCGCGCACTCGACGGCGTCACCGGCACCGCGCTGGTCGGGTTCGGCGCGGCTCTCGTGTTCGAGTAACCCCTTCGGTCGTTTACGCGATACTCCGGATGTCGCAATGGCGCGACCTTAGGAGGCTTCGATGAACAAGAAGACCTACGGCGTTCTGGCCGGAGCCGCCTTCTCCCTCCTTCTTCTCGGCACGGCCCCCGCCGACGCCGGCGAGCGCGGCAACGGCGGTACTCCGCCGGGACGCGCCCAGGACACCACCAAACCGCAGCCTCCGTCCAAAGCGGACTTCTCCGGGCACGGCGCCAACAAGCACGGGCCCTATGACTCCACCCGCGACGGTGCGCCGTCGGCCAACGGCAACGGCGGCGGTGAAGCCGCCGGGAAGCCTTGCGCCGGCTGCGTCGGCAAGGCCGACAACAAGAACCCGCCCGGACAGCTGCCAGGAGGCTCGGACGCCAACGCGGGTTACGAATGCGACCGCAACCACGGCGTCGGGCGCGGCAACCCCGCGCACACCGCCTGTGTGCCGGACCGGACACCGCCCGCCACGAACCCGCCTGCCGAGACTCCCCCACGCGGGGGACCGCAGGGCGAAGTCGTTCGTCCCGCGGTCGTGCCGGTGGCGGCCCCCGCCGCGGCCGCCGCACCTCGCGCCGTCAGCGCGGTCGCGAGTCCCCCGTCGCTGGCCAAGACCGGTTTCGATCTCGAGCCCGTACTGCTGACCGGGCTGGGTTCGCTGGCCGCTGGTGCCGCGCTGTACGCGGGGACCCGGCGGCGCAGGGACGCGTGACTACTTTCGGCGGATGACTTTCGGGCGTCCACCACGTTGAATCCCGACTCCTGAAGCACGAGACGAGGAGGCCGTTCGTGAGGTTCACCCCCGCCGTCACCGTCGCGGCGATGGCAGCCGCCCTGCTGCTGGGCAGCGCCACCGCCGCGCCGGCGATCAACTCCTACAACGCCACGCCCGCACCCGAGCGCACGGAGGTCGGCGCCCTCGTCGCGACCTGGGACAACGACGGCGACCCCGCCACACCCGACCGGGTCGACTGGGTGTGCTCCGGCACGATGGTCGACGCCGACACCTTCCTCACCGCCGCGCACTGCACCAGCGATTGGCCCGCCAACGTGCGGTTCTTCGTCTCGCTCGACCAGGACGTGCAAGCGGGTCTCGACGCGGCGGCGAACAAGTACCCCGGCGACCCGGCGGCGATCGCCAAGGCCGTCGCCGTGGAAGGGGTCGCGCACAACGAGCCCGGCTACCCCGGCAACTCGGCCGACTCGCACGACATCGCCGTCGTCCAGGTGCCCGCGAAGCAGATCGCCGCACGCTGGAGCTTCACTCCGGCCACGTTGCCGAGCGCCGGCCAGCTCGACGCGCTCGGGCCGCAGGGGCTGAACTCGACGCCGTTCGTGGTCGCCGGCTACGGCACGCAGGAAGCCGTGAACGGGCCGGGCGGGCACACCCATCCGGGCGGCGGAGTCCGGATGAAGGCACCGGTCACCTTCAACGCGCTGAACAACACCTGGGTACGGCTCGGGATGACGGCACCCCAGGGCAACGGCGGCGCCTGTTACGGCGACTCCGGCGGACCGAACTTCGCCACCATCGGCGGCAAGCGCGTCCTGGTGTCGACGACCATCACCGGCGACGGGCCCTGCTACGCCACCAACGTCACCTACCGGCTGGACTCGCCGTCGTCGCGTGACTTCCTCGCGCCGTTCGTCGCCCTGCCCTGATCACGCCCGGTCCGGCTCGCCCGCCACGCGCTCGATCCTGGCGCCGAGCCGGTTCAGGTTCTCCACGAAGTGCGGGTAACCGCGGTCGATGTGGAAGACGTCCCAGACCTCGGTGACGCCGTCCGCGCAGAGCCCGGCCAGGACCAGCCCGGCGCCGGCACGGATGTCCGCGGCCCACACCGGAGCGCTCGACAGCTTCTCCACGCCCCGCACGACGGCGTGGTGGCCGTCGGTGCGCGCGTCGCCGGAAAGCCGCATCATCTCTTCGATGAACCGGAACCGGGCCTCGTAGATGTTCTCCGTGATCATCGACGTGCCTTCGGAGACCGCGGACAGCGCGACGGCGAACGGCTGCAGGTCGGTCGCGAAACCGGGGTACGGCAGCGTCACCCAGTCGACGGCCTTCGGGCGCTCGTTCTGGACGATGCGGAACCCTTCGCCGTCGAACGTCTCGACCTCGGCGCCCGCCAGGCGGAGCTTGTCGAGCACCAGGTCGAGGTAGTGCGGGTTGACGCCGCGGACGGTCAGGTCGCCCCTGGTCATCGCGGCGGCGAACGCCCAGGTCGCGCCGACGATCCGGTCGCCGATCACGCGGTGCTCGGTGGGGTGCAGCTTCTCGACGCCCTCGACGGTGAGGGTCGAGGTGCCCGCGCCTTCGACCTTCGCGCCCATCTCGGTCAGCATCGTGCAGATGTCGACGATCTCGGGCTCGCGCGCGGCGTTGTCGATGACCGTGGTGCCCTCGGCGAGCACGGCGGCCATCAGGATGTTCTCGGTGGCGCCGACACTCGGGAAGTCCAGCCAGATCTGCGCGCCGCGCAGCCCGTCGGCCTTCGCCACGACGCAGCCGTGCTCGATGGTGCTGGTGGCGCCCAGCTTCCGCAGGCCGTTCTGGTGCATGTCCAGCGGACGGGAACCGATGGCGTCGCCGCCCGGAAGCGCCACGACGGCCTGCTTGAGCCGCCCGACCAGCGGGCCCAGCACGCACACCGACGCGCGCAGCTTGCCCATCGCGGCCGAATCGGCCCGGTGCGACAGCTCGGCCGGGGTGGTGATCTTGGCGGTGTCGCCGTCGATGACGACGTCGCAGCCGACACTGCGCAGGACGTCGCCCATCAGCGGGACGTCCAGGATCTGGGGGCAGTTCGTGATGGTCGTCGTACCCTCGGCCAGCAGGGCCGCGGCCATCAGTTTCAGGACGCTGTTCTTGGCCCCGACCACGTCGACCTCGCCGACCAGCCGAGCTCCGCCGTGCACGTCGAAGTGCTCGCTCATGGGCGCCAATCATGCCCTCTCGCCCGGATTTGCCTTACGCCGGGCCGGTAGAGTCGGCTCCATGGTCGTACGCATCAACCGCGTGTACACGAAGGTCGGCGACAACGGCACCACGGCGCTCGGCGACGGCTCCCGCGTGCCGAAGACGTCGCCACGGCTGGGCGCGTACGCCGACGTCGACGAAACCAACTCCGTCATCGGGCTCGCGCTCGCGATGGGTGGTCTCCCCGAGGAAATCACGCAGGTGCTGCGTGCGGTGCAGAACGATCTCTTCGACGTCGGCGCGGACCTGTGCGCGCCGATCGTGGAGAACCCGCCGTACGAGCCGCTGCGGATCACCGAGCGGTACATCGAGCGGCTGGAAGGCTGGTGCGACGAGTTCAACGAGCGTGTGCCGAAGCTGACGTCGTTCATCCTGCCGGGCGGCACCCCGGGGGCGGCGTTCCTGCATCAGGCCCGCACGGTCACGCGGCGGGCGGAGCGCTCCGGCTGGGCGCTTTTCGAGGCCGAGCAGGCCGCGACGAACCAGCTGGCGATCAAGTACTTGAACCGGCTCTCGGACCTGCTGTTCATCCTGTCGCGGCTGGCGAACCCGGACGGCGACATCCTGTGGCAGCCGGGCGGGGCGAGCTGAAGGACGCTTTCACCGCGTAAGACTCGCTGAAGGACGCTTTCACCGCATCCGATGCGGTGAAAGCGTCCTTCAGCTCATGTTCAGCCCTGTTCCTGTGCTGCCCAATAGCGCTCGAGGTCGACTTCGGGCGTTCCGTCCTTACCCGGGTCGATCGCCTTCATCGTGATCGTGTCCTCCAGGGACACGGACTCGGGAAGGTGGCTCCAGCGGTTCGCGTCCTCGCTCTGAGTCATAGGCCGAGAATAGACGGGGATCACGTCGGGAACGCGGTAGAAATGCCGCTTCGTGATGATCCCATGTTTCCGCGAGCCGCCTTCAGAGGACTAAATGCCCCAGGAACCCCGCAGCGAAGCGAGAGCGTCGTGGAATCCCGGGAACGTCTTCTTCACGCAACCCGGGTCGTCCAGCGTGATCCCCGGCGTCCGCAGTCCCGTGACGCTGAACGCCATCGCGATCCGGTGGTCCCGTCGACACTTCACCAGCGACCCCGTCGGCACGCCCGGCTGGATCTCGATCCAGTCCCGCCCCGTCTCGACCGAGACGCCCATCGCGCGCAGGTTCTCTTCGCACGCCGCGAGCCGGTCGCATTCCTTGATCCGCGTGTTGTAGACGTCCTCGATCCGCACCGGCCCGTCCGCGAACGGCGCGATGGCCGCGAGCGTCGGCACGGTGTCGGAGATGTCGCGCATGTTCACCGTGACGCCGCGCAGCCCGCCCGTCCCGGTCACGGTCACGGCGTCCGGGCCCACCTCGACGTCCGCGCCCATCTGCCGCAGGACCTCGACGAAGGCCAGATCTCCTTGCAGAGCACCGTCACCCAGGCCCGGCACGGTCACCGAGTTGCCGGTGAGCGCGGCGGCCGCGAAGAAGTAGCTGGACGTCGATGCGTCGGGCTCGATCTCGTAGCGGCAAGCCCGGTACGGCGTGGGCGGCACGACGAACGTGTCGCCGTCCCGGACGACCTCGACGCCGAAGCGCCGCATCATCGCGATGGTGATCTCGACGTAGGGCACCGAAACGAGGTCCGTCACGGTGATCCGCAGGCCCTCCTTGGTCAGCGGCCCGACCAGCAGCAACGCGGTCAGGAACTGGGACGACAGCCCCGCGTCCAGCGTCAGCTCCCCACCCTTGATCCCGTCGGCCCGCACGACGAGCGGATGGTGCCCCGGCGAGCCTTCGAAGGCCAGGTCGACGCCCAGCTCCTGCAACGCGTCGGTCAGCGGCCCCAGCGGCCGGGCGCGCATCTGCTCGGAGGCGTCGAAGCGGAAGGTGCCGTGCCCGGCGGCGGCCAGCGCGGGCAGGAAACGCGCGGTGGTGGCACCGTCGCGGCAGAAGACGTCGGCGCTGGCGGCGGCGGGGCCCTCGGGCCTACCGGAAATGGTCCACTCCGACTCGGAGCGCGAGACCTGGTAGCCGAGCTTGAGAAGGCCTTCGGCGAAGCCCTCGGAGTCATCCGAACGCAGCGGCCTCCCCAGCACGGTCGTCCCGTGGGCGGCGGCCGCGAGGAACAGGCCTCGGGCGGTGATCGACTTCGAACCGGGGATGTCGACGATGGTCACGGCGTGAGCATACGGCGTGCTCGAACGGCGAACTCGCGTGATCAGAGAGCGAACTCGCGTGATTGAACGGCGAACTCGCGTGATCGGGGGCGTAACTCAGGAAGCGCGCGGGAGACGGCGGCCCGGCGGGGCCGACTCCAGCCAGGACAGGAAGCCGGTGAGGGCACCGGGACCCATCGCGATCTCGATCGCCTCCTGCGTGGCGGACTCACACCGCAGGACGATCGAACCTTCAGGGACGGCGTACGCCTCCGTGCCGGAGGGATCGCGCCGGTCCGCGATCTCCATACTCGCCCGCTGGAAGACCCGGTCCGGGCCGGTCCGCAGGCTCCACACCCGGAACCAGACGAACTCGTCGCCCTCGTAGCGGCCCAGCCCCAGATGCCAGCTGGACCGCGCCTCGTCCGGACGCCACCGCAGGGCGACACTCACGCCACCACCGCGGCGCATCCGGACCCACCGCAACGAATACCAGGCCACGACGACGGCCAGGATGGTCAGGGCCCCGAGAACACCCACGGCGATTTCCACGGCCCGGCCCCTGTCCTTCGCCCGGTCAGACTGACTGACCGGCCGCGCGGAGCTGGGCGGTCGCCCTGGCCCGCTCTTGCTCGTCTTCGCCGGTCAGCGCCTTCTTGGCCGCGTCGACGTCGATCTCGTGCGAAAGCTCCGCGCTCTCCGCGAGGATGCTCACGCCGGTCGCGGTGACCGACAGGAACCCGCCGTGCACCGCGGCGGTCACGGTCTCGCCGTCCGTGGTCGTCACCTTGACGACGCCACCCTCGACGAGCTGGCCGAGAACCGGCTCGTGACCGGCCATGATGCCGATCTCGCCCTCGGTGGTCTGCGCCACCACGAACGTGGCGGTACCGGACCACAGACGGCGCTCGACGGCTACCAGCTCGACAGAAATCTCAGCCACGTAGCTTCCCTTCACCTCAGGTGCTGGCACCGAGTGTAATAGTCAACGATCCCGCTATGCGAACGACGGGACCAGCGTCCACAGTAGACACTGATCCCGCCGCTCATCGGAACATCACTTCTTGGTGATTTCCTTGTACTTCTTCTCGAGGTCTTCGAGGCCACCGATACCCAGGAACGCCTGCTCCGGGTAGTGGTCGAAGTCGCCCTTGGTGATGCGGTCGAAGGACTCGATGGTCTCCGACAGCGGCACGGTCGAGCCCGGCTGACCGGTGAAGGCCTCGGCGACCAGCATGTTCTGCGACAGGAACCGCTCGATGCGGCGCGCGCGCTGAACGGTCAGCTTGTCCTCTTCCGACAGCTCGTCCATACCGAGGATCGCGATGATGTCCTGCAGTTCCTTGTACTTCTGCAGGATCCGGATGACCTCGGAGGCCACGCGGTAGTGGTCCTCACCGACGATGGCCGGGTCGAGAATGGTCGACGTCGACGCCAGCGGGTCCACCGCCGGGAAGATGCCCTTCTGGAACACGCCACGGGAAAGCTCCGTGGTGGCGTCCAGGTGGGCGAACGTCGTCGCCGGGGCCGGGTCGGTGTAGTCGTCCGCGGGGACGTAGATCGCCTGCATCGAGGTGATCGAACGACCACGGGTCGAGGTGATCCGCTCCTGGAGCTGACCCATCTCGTCGGCCAGCGTCGGCTGGTAACCCACGGCCGAAGGCATACGGCCCAGCAGGGTCGACACCTCGGAACCGGCCTGGGTGAACCGGAAGATGTTGTCGATGAAGAGCAGCACGTCCTGGTTCTGCACATCGCGGAAGTACTCCGCCATGGTCAGCGCGGACAGCGCGACCCGCATACGGGTGCCCGGCGGCTCGTCCATCTGACCGAAGACGAGGGCGGTGTCGTTGATGACGCCGTCCTCGGACATCTCCAGGAAGAGGTCGTTGCCCTCACGGGTGCGCTCGCCGACACCGGCGAACACCGAGGTACCACCGAAGTTCCGGGCGACACGGGTGATCATCTCCTTGATGAGCACCGTCTTGCCGACGCCGGCACCGCCGAACAGGCCGATCTTGCCACCCTGCACGTACGGGGTCAGCAGGTCGACGACCTTGAGGCCGGTCTCCAGCATCTCCGTCTTGCCTTCGAGCTGGTCGAAGGAGGGCGGGTTGCGGTGGATGCCCCAGCGCTCGAGGTCATCGCCGTAGCCCGGCTCGTCCAGGCACTCGCCGAGCGCGTTGTAGACGTGGCCCTTGACCTTGTCGCCCACCGGCACCGTGATGGGGCCGCCGGTGTCGGTGACCTCGGCGCCACGGACGAGGCCGTCCTGCGGCTGGAGCGAAATGGTGCGGACGAGGTTGTCACCGAGGTGGCTGGCGACCTCGAGCGTCACCGTCTTGCGCAGCTGCTCGAACTCGATTTCGACCTTGAGCGCGTTGAACTGGTCGGGAACGGAACCGCGCGGGAATTCGACGTCGACGACCGGGCCGGTCACCGAGACGATGCGCCCCTTGGCACGGGCTTCAGTACTGGTCATCAGTCATCACTTCCTGCTGCGGTGAGAGCGTTCGCCCCACCGACGATTTCGGAGATCTCCTGGGTGATCTGCGCCTGGCGGGCCTGGTTCGCCTCCCGCGTCAGCGTGTTCACCAGTTCGTTCGCGTTGTCCGACGCCGCCTTCATCGCGGTACGGCGGGCCGCGAGTTCGGACGCCGCCGACTCGAGCATCGCCGCGAAGAGCCGCGTGTTGATGTACTTCGGCAGCAACGCGGCGAGCAGCTTCTCGGCGCTGGGCTCGAACTCGTAGCTCGGGAGCAGGCTGTCGGGCTTCTCCTCTTCGCCCTCGGTGTACTCGACCTCGAGCGGCGCGACGCGCTTGGCGACGGGACGCTGGGTGAGCATCGAGACGAACTCGGTGTAGACGACGTGGATCTCGTCGACACCCAGGATGCCGTCGGCGTTGCCCGACTCGTCGTCGGCGCCGTTCAGGAACGACTCGACGATGAGCTCACCGGCCTCCGCGGCGTTGACGTAACCGGGCTGGTCGGAGAATCCCGTCCAGCTTTCGGCCACCTCACGCCCGCGGAACTTGTAGAAGCTCAGGCCCTTGTTGCCGGTCACGTACAGCACCGGCTCCTTGCCCTGCTCACGCAGCAGCGTGAGGAGCTCCTCGGTCGCCTTCAGCACGTTGGAGTTGTACCCACCGCACTGACCCTTGTCGCTGGTGATCACGAGGACCGCCGCGCGCTTCGGGTTCGGACGCTCGACCAGCAACGGGTGGTCGAGGTTCGCCGAGGCTCCGGCCAGGGCCGAGAGCACGTTCGTGATCTCGTCCGAGTACGGCCGGGAAGCCGCGACCTTCGCCCGCGCCTTGGTGATGCGCGCGGTGGCGATGAGCTCCATCGCCTTGGTGATCTTGCCGATGGACTTGGTCGCCTTGATACGCGACCGGAGTTCTCGGAGTTGTGCGGCCATGAGCTATCAGCTCACTTCTTCGGGGCGGGCTTGTTGACCTTGACGGTCTCCTGCCCGACCTTCTCGGCGTCCATCGCGTCGGAGACCTCGACCAGGCTCTTGCCCTCGGAGGTGGTGAACTCCTTCTTGAACTCGTTCACCGCGTCGACCAGCCCTTCGGCGGTCTCCTTGGAGAACTTGCCCGACTCGCGGATGTCCTTGAGGAGCTCTCCGTGCTTGCGACGCGCGGAGTCGACGAACTCGTCGCGGAAGCGGCGCACGTCCTCGGTCGGAACGGTGTCGAAGTGACCGTTCGTGCCGAGGTACACCGTGACGACCTGCTCCTCGACCGGGATCGGCGAGTACTGCGGCTGCTTGAGCACCTCGTACAGACGGGCACCACGCTCGAGCTGCGCCTTCGACGCGTCGTCGAGGTCCGAAGCGAAGGCCGCGAAGGCCTCCAGCTCGCGGTACTGCGACAGGTCGATACGGAGCGAACCCGAAACGTCCTTCATCGCCTTGACCTGCGCGGCACCACCCACGCGGGAGACCGAGATACCCACGTCGATGGCCGGGCGCTGACCGGCGTTGAAGAGGTCCGACTGGAAGAAGCACTGACCGTCGGTGATCGAAATGACGTTCGTCGGAATGTAGGCCGACACGTCGTTCGCCTTGGTCTCGATGATCGGGAGACCGGTCAGCGAGCCCGCGCCCAGCTCGTCCGAGAGCTTCGCGCACCGCTCGAGGAGACGGGAGTGCAAGTAGAAGACGTCGCCGGGGAAGGCTTCACGGCCCGGCGGGCGACGCAGCAGCAGCGAGATCGCGCGGTAGGCGTCGGCCTGCTTGGTCAGGTCGTCGAACACGATCAGGACGTGCTTGCCCTCGTACATCCAGTGCTGGCCGATGGCCGAGCCGGTGTACGGCGCGATCCACTTGAAGCCGGCGGAGTCCGACGCGGGGGCCGCGACGATGGTGGTGTACTCCATCGCGCCGGCGTCCTCGAGGGACTTCTTCACCGCGGCGATCGTGGAGCCCTTCTGGCCGACCGCGACGTAGATGCAGCGGACCTGCTTCTTCGGGTCGCCGGACTCCCAGTTGGCCTTCTGGTTGATGATCGTGTCCACCGCGACGGCCGTCTTACCGGTCTTGCGGTCACCGATGATCAGCTGACGCTGGCCACGGCCGATCGGGGTCATCGCGTCGATGGCGGTGATACCGGTCTGCAGCGGCTCCGACACCGGCTGGCGCTCGACCACCGAAGCGGCCTTGACCTCCAGCGGGCGGCGGCCGGTGGTCTCGATCTCGCCGAGGCCGTCGATCGGGGCGCCCAGCGGGTTCACGACCCGGCCGAGGTAGCCCTCGCCGACCGGAACCGAGAGGACCTGACCGGTCCGCTTGACTTCCTGGCCTTCGACGACGGTCTCGAAGTCACCGAGGATCGCGGCACCGATGGAACGCGCGTCCAGGTTCAGCGCCACGCCGAGGACCCCACCGGGGAACTCGAGCAGTTCGTTGGCCATCGCCGAGGGAAGCCCCTCGACGTGGGCGATACCGTCACCGGCGTCGATGACGACGCCAACTTCTTCCCGGCTCACGTCCGGGGCGTAACTCGAGACGTAGTTCTCGATCGCGCTACGGATCTCATCCGAGGAGATCGTCAGCTCCGCCATTTCAATCCCGCTCTCGCTTCGTTCGTGCCAGTGTGCAAAGTCGTTGTTGTGGGTCAGCCGGCCAGGCGGCGACGCAGGGCGTCGATACGCCCCGCGGTGCTGCCGTCGATGACCTCGTCGCCGACGCGGACGACCAGTCCGCCGCCCAGTGACGGGTCGACCTCGACGTGCAGCGCGAGCTGCCGCCCGTAAAGGGCGTTGAGCTTCTCGCTCAGCCGAGCGTGCTGCTCGTCGGACAGCGCGCTCGCGCTGGTCACCTGGGCGACCGAGCGCTGACGGCGTTCCGCGGCCAGCTGGACCAGCCGCTCGAGGGCGTTGGCGACCCCGCGGCCCTTGGCGCGCAGGACGACCTGCTCGACGAGGGTCTTGGTGACCACGTCCACCTTGTCGGCGAACAGGGTGCGGACGAGGGTCCGCTTCGCCTCGGCGGGAGCGGTCAGGTCGGCCAGGGCCTGTTCGAGCTCCGGTGCACCCGCAACGATACGAGTGACCCGGAACAACTGGTCTTCGACAGCGTCGATGTTCCCGGACTTCTCCGCACTGGTGAGCAGCGCCGAGCGGCCGAGGGCCTCGAGCCCGTCGGTCAGTTCGCGCGGGCTCGACCAGCGGCTGCCCGCCACGGAGTCGAGCACCTGCAGGGCCGGCTCGGAAACCTTGCCCGCGAGGATCCCGCGGGCGAGGCCGATCCGGGCTTCGGGCGTGGCCGAACCGTCGGCGACGGCCCGGCGCAGGCCGATCTCCCGGTCCAGCAGGGCGACGACCGAAAGCAGCTCGTCGCCGACCGTCGCCGGGTCGGTACCCGCGGCGGCCAGAACCTCGCCGAGACGCTTCTCGGCGAGGTCGAGCGCTTCACGGCTCGCAGCATGCAGCGTCATTCTGGTCTACTTTCCCGCTCCGTTGGAGGCGCCCGCGGTCTCCAGCTCGGCAAGGAACCGGTCCACGGTGCCGTGACGGCGCGCGTCGTCCGCGAGCGACTCGCCGACGATGCGGCTGGCCAGCTCGACGGAGTTGCGGCCGAGTTCGGCGCGCAGCTCGGCGATGATCTGCGCCTTCTGGGCCTGCAGCTGAGCCTGGCCCTGGGCGACGATGCGCTGGGACTCGGACTCCGCCTCGGCCCGCAGCTCCGCCTTGATCTGCTCGGCTTCGAGCCGGGCGTCGTCGCGGATCTTCGCGGCCTCGGAACGGGCTTCCGCCAGCTGCGCCTTGTACTGCGCAAGGTTTTCTTCGGCTTCGGCCTGAGCCTTCTCGGCCCGCTCGATGCCACCCTCGATCAGCTTGGTCCGCTCCTCGTAAGCCGTCTCGAAACGCGGGACGACGTACTTCTTCAGAACGAACAGCAGCAGAAGGAAGGCGATGAACCCGAGGATGAGCTCGGGAACGTGCGGCACGATCGGGTTGGGCGCCTCTTCGGCGGCCAACACCAATTCGGTCTTCAGCACAACGTCTCCTTAAGCGATGAGCGGAACTCAGCCCTAGGCGGAGGCGAGGAAGTAGATGACGATACCGATCAGCGCGAGCACCTCGGTCAGCACGAAGGTCGAGAAGGCGATGCCCTGGAGCTTGCCCTGGGCCTCCGGCTGACGGGCGGTTCCGTTGATGACCGCGGCGAAGATGAGACCCACACCGATACCGGGGCCGATCGCGCCCAGGCCGTAACCGATGGCGGCAAGACCCTTGTTGATGCTGACGGCCTCGGTGGCGGCCTGCGCAAGAACGATGTTGCTCACGTGCGTTTCCCTTCAAACTCGGTCCGCGCGACTCACGCGGATCGGGGGCTTTTGGTGTTTCTCAGTGCTCCGACGCCAGCGCGGCGCCGATGTACCCTGCGGACAGCAGCGCGAAGATGTACGCCTGCAGGATCTGGATGAAGGCCTCCAGGAACGTCATCGCGATGGCGAAGAGGAACGCCACCGGCGACGCGACCTTCACGATGCCTTCGCCCTCGGTCAGCAGGAAACTCCCGCCGAGCGTGAAGACCATGATGATGAGGTGCCCGGCGAACATCGCCGCGAAGACTCGGATGGCCAGAGTGGCCGGTGCGATGAAGAACTTCTGCGCGAACTCGATGGTGGAGTACAGCGGCAGAACGAATCCGGGAATACCCGCCGGAGCCAGTTCCTTCTTGAGGTAACCCTTGAATCCGTGGCGCTTGAACCCGACGTAGTGGTACACCGGGTAAACGACAAGGAACGCGAGGGCGACCGGGAAGCCGATTCGGGCCATGGTCGGGAACTGGAAGAACGGGATGATCCCGAACAGGTTGTTCACCAGCACGAAGCTGAACAGCCCCAGGATCAGCGGAATGAACGGCTTGAAGTCGGCCGATCCGATCTGCTCACGCGCGATGTTGTTGCGGCCGAAGTTGTAAATGCTTTCGGCGATGAACTGTCCCTTGCCGGGGACGACCTTGAGGCGGCGCGACGTCACCATGAAGTAGGTGACGATGATGATCAGGGAGATGATCACCAGCAGCATCGGCTTGGTGAAGCTCAACCAATAGCCGGAACCGAACAACGGCGGCAGGTTGAAGTCTTTGACACCAGGCGGCGCGAACTCCGCACCCTCGGCTAGTACCAGCGCGCCCACTGGGCTCCTTCCGGTTCTCCCGGCCGGCGTTCACTCCGCCGGGGGAATCGTCACGATCTGGACTTAACGTACCCGACACGTATCGGGCCGTCGGAGGCGGCCACCCCACGATGTGCTGAACACGGCTTCACGTTCCGCACACGAGGATTCTCGATGCAGTGCTCCCGGGAGACAGACGCCTACCAGCGGGTAAGAGGGACGATTCAACGCCGTCGCCACACTGCTGTTCGGGGTTCGTCATCAGGAGCCGGCGACCGAGGCCGCCGCCCATACGCGGACCATATCAGGGGGTACCGGCGGGCCGTACAGGCGTACTACATTGCCCCCGATCGGCCGAGGACCTAGGTCCCACCCCAGGTCAGGACCTCGGTCCCGCGCTCAGCGGGAAGCGGGGATGATCGTCGGGATCTTGGTCTTGCGGAAGGCGGCGAACTCCACCGCGGCGGCCACGAGGATCGCGACGATCATGGTGACGCCCAAGGCCATCGGGTGGATCGAGCTCACTCCGCGCAGCAGCGTCAGCGCCCCGAACAGGAGGACGATCTTGAGCACGTAACCACCGAGAGCGATCACCATCACGAACATCGGGTCCATGCCGGCGCTGAAGCGCATCAGGCCCAGCGTCGCGAGGGCGGACACGATGGCGAGCACGCCACCGACGACCGAGCCGAGCAGGCCCGGGAGTCCATTGAGGATGGTGAACACCACGATGCAGATCAGCACCGCGGGCGGAACCAGCTTCAGGGAAGCCTTCGTCATCGCGTTGGCCGCCTGCAGGACCACCTTGGCGTGAGGGTTCTCCTCCGCCTCGACGGTCTTCTCGGTCTCGCTCACAGAAAACTCCCTGGTCGTCTCAGCCCGCCAGTGTAGGCCCGCGCCGATGCGGCCGTTCAGACGGTCCGGTTCCGGGACCGCAGCCTCGGCACGATCGACACCAGGGTCGCCAGCAGGAAACCGAACCCGACGATCCAGAAGACCGCGGCACTGTCGAACAGCGTGACCGAAACGGCGCCGAACGCGAGCAGGCCCGCCCACAAGTAGATGAGCAGTACCGCGCGGCGCTGGGAGTGGCCGATCTCCAGCAGGCGGTGGTGCAGGTGCATCTTGTCCGCGGCGAACGGGCTCTCGCCGCGACGGGTGCGGCGGATGACCGCCATGATCAGGTCGAGCATCGGCACGAACAGCACCGCGGCGACCACGACGAGCGGCGAGAGCAGCGCGAGGGCGTCCTTACCGCTGAACTGCGGATAGGGCACGCGGCCCGACGCGGACGTCGTCGCACCCGCCAGCATGAGGCCGATCATCATCGAACCCGAGTCGCCCATGAAGATCTTCGCGGGCTGGAAGTTGTACGGCAGGAACCCCAGACAGGCCCCGGCGAGCGTGGCGGCGATGAGGGCGGGCGGGTACGCGCCGACGTCACCACCCGAGGAGTCGAGCAGGCCGAGGGAGAAGGAGCACGTCGCCGCGGCGGCGATGAAGCCGAGGCCTCCGGCGAGCCCGTCGAGGCCGTCGACGAAGTTCATCGCGTTGACCATGACGACCACCAGCACGACGGTCAGCAGCGCGCCCTGGTTCTTGTCCAGCACCAGCACCTGGCCGAACGACTCGCCACCGCCGCCCCACGGCACCCAGAACGACACCCACTGCACCCCGAAGATCACCAGGATCCCGGCGCACATGACCTGGCCCGCCAGTTTCGTCCAGGCGTCCAGCTCGAACCGGTCGTCGAGGGCACCGATCAGGGAGATCACGCCCGCGGCGAGCAGGACGCCCAGCGAATCGAAGGAGAAGTCGAAGCCGCGGCTCAGCGCGGGCAGCTGGTGCGCGAGCCCCATCGCGGCGGCGACACCGAGGAAGATGCCGATACCGCCCATCCGCGGGATCGGGGTGACGTGGACGTCGCGGGCCCGCGGGTTGGCGATCGCGCCGATCCGGATGGCGACCCGGCGCACGACGCCGGTGAGCAGGAAGGTCACGGCCGCCGCGGTGAGGGCGACGAGGATGTACTCCCGGATCGGGAGGCCTTGCGTAGGAGGCATGATGCGTTACGCCACCGAGGTCCAAGTCACTCGAACACGCTACCGCGCCAGGGGGATACGGCGGCCAACGGTCCTAGGCCAGTGACTCCGCGGGCACGCCCAGTACTTCCGCGACGGCGGCCCGGCTGACCGCGCCCTCCCGCAGGATGACCGGGTCGTCGCCGGTGAGGTCGACCATCGTGGACGGAACGGGCTCGCCGGTGGATCCGCCGTCGAGGTACACCGCGACGCTGTCGCCGAGCTGGTCGACGGCCTCCTGCGCGGTGGAGGCGGGCGGCTGCCCGGAGACGTTGGCGCTGGAGACCGCCATCGGGCCGACGTCCCGCAGCAGTTCCAGCGCGACCGGGTGCAGCGGCATGCGCAGCATCACCGTTCCGCGTGACTGCCCCAGATCCCACTGCAGACTCGGCGCGTGCGGCAGGACGATGGAGAGGTCGCCGGGCCAGAACGCCTCCATGAGCGCGCGGGCCTGCGGCGGCGTGCCGAGCACGAGTCCGTCCACAGTGGACCAGGAGCCGACCAGGACGCCGACCGGCATGTCCGGGCCGCGGTTCTTGGCGCGGAGCAGGGACTGGACTGCGCCGCTGTCGAAGGCGTCCGCGCCGATGCCGTAGACCGTGTCGGTCGGGAGGACGACGAGACGGCTGGAACGCACCGCGCTCGCCGCCGCGGCGAGCCCGTCGGCCCGGGATTCATGCTTGCTGCAGTCGTACACCGCGCTCATGGCGCCTGAGCCTAGCGCTGTGGGTTCGCGGCCCGGATCTCACCTCCCAGGGGTGCTATGAAAGGTCCTTTACTTGCAAATTTTGCAAGTAAAGGACCTTTCATAGCGTCGGCCGCTCCCGTCAGAAGGCGAACGCGGTGCAGAACGACGTCGCCGTCTTCGCCGGATCCGCGATCGACGTCGCGGTCAACTTGACATGCGCGACGTGGTCACCGCCCGCGGCCCGTTTGGCGTGGGCCGTCGCTGAAGACCGCCCGCCGAACGGGACGGTGGACAGCTCGTTCGGCAGCCGCACCTCCCAGCCCTTCGCGTTGGTGGACGCGCTCAGGCGGTAGGTGTCGGTGTTGAACGGCGCCACGGCGCCCTTCGCGTCACCGGTGTTGAGCACCGGGAACGAGCAGCTGGCGAGACCCTGCTTGGCGAACGCCGGGGCCGACGGCCACAGCGAAACGCCCCTGGCCCGCGAGCCCGCGCCGTCGAGCGAAGCCACCGTGACGACGTAGGACAGCACGCCCTTGCGGTCGCGCTCGACGTCCGAGACGAGGAACTTCAGCCTGTTCGCCTCGTCGGTGTACTCGTACTTGCTCGCGGAACCGGTACCCGCCTTGAACGCCGCGTCGTTGAGCTGGCGGTAGTCGCCGATCGTGATCGGCACCGCGGTGCCGTCCGGTTTCTTGTAGTCGGTCATGCCGATGTCGGCCGGATTCGCGTCGACGATCCATTCGAACGGCGCGTTGTCCTGGTTCTTCGTCTTCGCGATGATGACCCCGGAATCGGGGGCGAAGGAATCGCTGCCCATCCGGTCGACGACCTCGACGGTGTAATTGTGGTATCCACCGCCGTCACAGAACGGATCCTTGGACCGGTCGCATTTCGGCGAAAGATCCCCGCCGGTCAGCGCGATGTTGATGCCGCTGTAGGCGCCCTGTCCGGGAAGGACCGAACGCGCCGTGACCCTCGCCGAAACCGGGCCGGTCGTGGCGAGCTGGTTCCGGTCGAGTTTGAGGACGTCCTCGGGATCGATGATGTCGAGCTTCATCTTGGTGCGCAGCATGTGGTGCGACCCCATCGAGCCACCCTGCGTCGCCGGGATCTGCCAGCGCGTGTGCGGGCCGCCGGGTCCGTTGAAGCTGCCGCGCGACATCATCTCCCATGGACCGGTGTAGGTCCTGGACAGCGGGGTGCCGAACGGGTTGTTGTAATTGTCGCCGATGCCGAGAATGTGGCTCAATTCGTGCGCGTAAACCGCCTGGCCCGAGCTTTCCGCCTGGGTCGAGGAACCGGTGACAGCGTTCGGCCAGATACTCGCCGCCGATTTCCACGACGTCCACGGAACGTACCGGGTGGACGCGGCGTTCGGCATTCCCGCGACACCGGGGCCGAATTCGTCGGGCACGTTCCCCGGCTCGCCGAACTTCATCACGCCGAATTCCTGCCAGGTCGCGCTCTCGTCCTGGCCGGCGGAAAGGTAGAAGATGAAGTCGAACTGCTTGGCGACGTCTCCCACGTCCGCCCGCCAGGCCGCGCCCGCGTCGGCACGCAGGTCACGCTTGCAGTTCGCGTCCGGTGGACAGGCGTCGGGCTGGAACTCCATGCCGTATTCGAAGGACTTTCCGGGCAGGCGATACGGTCCGAACGCGGTCAGTTCGACCCCCATCCTGCCGCCGGAGTCCTCCATCCAGTACTCGTTGATGGTGTGGCCGCGGTTGATGGCCTGCGGCTTGTTGAGGAAGTCCTGGTAGAACTTCGCGACGTTCGCGCGGGGGATGTTGCTGGCGGCGGGCCCGGGGTTGCCGAACACCGTCGAATGCGTCGGTTGCGTGACCGCGAACTCCTGATCGGGGTAGTCCGCGAGCACCACGGCGCCCTTGAACATCCGCTTCGTCGGCTTCAGCGCGGGATCGGCCCAGTTCGTGCCGGGCGGTTTGCGGTAGTCGTCCCACGTCATATGGTCCTGGTTCTCCCAGGTCGACCCGTCGATCGGGGCGGGCCAGCCTTGCACCGGTACCGCGGCGGACGCGGGTTGGGCGACCAGACCCGGCAGCAGCGCGACGGTGGCGAGGACGGCGAGTGTTCTGAGTGGGGCTCGTCGGAGAGACGATCGCATCGGGGTACACCTCCCAGTCGGACCGCCGAGGAGGCGGCCGTGATCGACGTTAGGAGGTGGGCTTTGCCGTGGGCACCGCCGGAAGTCGTGAGTCTCGCTAACTATCCCCCGAGTACCGCATCCAGAGGACTGAATGCGAGGGGTCAGGAGACCCGCAAGGCGGTGACGAACCGCGGCCGTCCGGCGAGATCGAGGTGGCCCTGGACGTCGGTCAGCACCCGTCGCGCCCGCACGAGCGCCGGGACGGCGGAGCCGTGCGTGTCGTCGTGCTCGATCGCCATCCCGCCGGTGGGCCGCAGCAGCCGCGCGGCCGCGGCGATCGCGTGCCGGATCACCGCCAGCCCGCTCTCCTCCGCGAACACCGCGCGCGGCGGGTCGTGCTCCGCGACCTCCGTCGGCACAGGCGTGCCTTCGGGAACGTACGGCGGGTTGCACAGGACCAGGTCGACGAGCCCGTCGAGTTCGGCGAACATCGTGCTGTCCGCGACATCGCCGGAGTACAGGCGGATGGGCGTGTCCCCCGCGTCGGCGTGGACGTCCGCGTTGTGCCGGGCCCACGCGAGCGCCTGCGCGTCGATGTCGACCGCGTAGACGACGGCGTCCGGCCGCGCGTGCTGCACGGCCAGCGCCAGCGCGCCCGATCCCGTGCACAGGTCGACCACGACCGGGTACTCGCGCCCGTGCAGCAGTTTGAGGCCCCATTCCAGGAGCAGTTCGGTCTCCGGCCGCGGGACGAACACCCCGGCGCCGACGTTGACCGTGATGTCGCCGAGCGCGGCCCAGCCGGTGAGGTACTGCAGCGGGATCCGTTTGGCCCGCTGGTTCACGAGCTGGCCGATCGCGTCGATGACGGGCGGGTCCACCAGCGGCACCATCGGCAGGCGGCCGCGTTCGACGCCGAGGACATGGGAGGCGATCAGTTCCGCGTCCGAACGCGGTGACGCCACACCGGCCTCGGTGAGGATGCGGGTCGCTTCCATGATGGCGAGGCGCAACGGCTGCCGGTTCACTGGTGTTCCTTCACAGAGTCAAGCCTGACACACGAGGCACGCGTGCCGGGGTCGATACACGCGGGCCCAGCGTATCGATTCCTTTCACCTCACCCGCCACGAGAGCGACGACAGCGTGAGCGCCGCTTCGGCCACACGCCGCGCGAGGTCGGTCTGAAGGCTCTTCGTCGCCGAAGCGATCCACTCGTCTACGTTCCGTACACCGACATCGCGGTATTCGACGGCCTGAAGCAACATCTCGAGCTTGTCCGCGTCGCGCGCGTAGAGCGCCTCCGGACTTTCCGCGGACTCGTACTCGTCGACGGCGCCACGCACCGAGTCACGCGCCGCGCCGGGAAGCGACGACGTCTGCGCGGCGGTGATCGCCCGCGGGTCCGGCTTCTCTACGAAACCCTTGATCGTGTGCGGAAGATCGCCGGTCCGCGTCTCCTGCGTGTCGTGCCAGAGCGCGAGGTACGCCGCCTTCGCCGGGTCGGCGCCGCCCTCGGCCGCGAGCAGCCCGGCCAGCTGCGCCACCCGCATGGTGTGCTCGGCGACCGATTCGGGATCGCGGACCCCCGCCTGCCACCATCCGGCCCGCCGGATCCGCTTGAGCACACCCAGTTCGAACCCGAATCTGGCCAGGGCTTCCACAGTTCTCCTACGCGTCGATGGTGAGATATCCGGCCAGTGTCCCGCGCCGCCGCCGGAGGGTGTCGATGCGGTCGTCCATTTCGGTCAGTTCGCGCCGGATCTCCGCGACGACCGTGGGGCACAGATCGAGTTCCGGCAATTCGCCGTTCGCGCACGGCAGCACCTTCGCGATGACCTGCGTGCTCAGCCCGGCCGCGAGGAGCGCGCGGATCTGCCGCACGGTGGTGACCGCGTCTTCGTCGAAGCTGCGATAGCAGTTGGAGTCGCGCCGCGAGACCAGCAGCCCCTGCTCCTCGTAGTAGCGCAGCAGCCGCTGGCTCACGCCGGTCCGCCGGGACAGCTCGCCGATCAGCATGTGACCCCCGTCATCCGAGTTTGACCTTCACATCGATGTCAATACCTAACGTCGCCGGCATGACCAATCATTTCGCGCACGTCGTCCGCGGTTCCGGTCCCGGCCTGTTGCTCGCCCACGGCGGTGGCGGCAGCGTCGAGGGCAACTTCGGGAGCATCCTCGACGACCTCGCCCGCACCCACACCGTCGTCGGCCCCGACTACCCCGGCTCCGGGGCGACGCCGCGCAGCACCGAGCCGCTGGACCTCGACGCCGTCGCGGACGAACTGGTCTCCATCGCCGTCGACGCCGGCCTCGAACGCTTCGCGATCCTCGGCTACTCGCTCGGCACCGGAGTCGCCGTCCGCGCGGCGACCCGGCACCCCGATCGGGTCACCGGGCTCATCCTGACCGCCGGGTTCACGAAACCGGACAACCGGCTCCTGCTGGCCGTCGACATCTGGCGCGAACTGCTGGGAGGCGACCGGAAGCTGCTGGCGAAGTTCCTCACCTTCGCCGCCACCGGTGAGAAGCACCTGAACGCACTGACACCCTCGGAACTCGAAGCCGCCATCGAAGGACTCGCCGGATTCATCCCGGAGGGCAGCCCCGAGCACGTGGGGCTGGTCGCGAACGTCGACACCCGCGCCGAACTGGCCGGGATCTCGGTCCCCACCCTCGTCGTCGCCACCTCGCTGGACGGCCTCGCCCCGCCCGCCCACTCCCGCGAACTCGCGGCCGGGATCCCCGGCGCCGAACTGGTCGAGATCGAGGCCGGGCACGGGATCGGTGTGGAAGCCCGCGACGAATGGCTCGGCGTGATCCGGAAGTTCCTCACCGGGGGTTTCAAGGAGGGTACGAGCTGAGCACCCTGCGGAATCTTCTAAGGTGACGCGGGTGAAGATCCGGGAACTCCGACTGACCCTTGGCGTATTCTTCGCGGCGCTCGGGGTGCTGCTCGTCCGTTTCCTGGTTCCTCGTCCGATCGGCATGGCGGACAACGGCGACGGCTGGCGCATCCTCTGCCAGCTCGGCGCCCGCGAGCTCGACAGGCCTTCGGAGTACTTCGTCCGCTTCTCCTACGGCTCCGCCCCGGCCTGCAACAGCGAGTACATCTCCAGCCAGAGCTGGATCGACAAGATCGCCAGCGAGATCGGGCAGCTGCTCGGCTCGTCCGCGATCCTGAACCTGCTGGTACTGGGCGTGCTGGGCTGCCTGCTGGTCGCGGGCGGGATCGCCGCGATCGTCGTCGGCCTGCGCCTCTCGGTCCGGAACAGCGTCATCGCCACGGTCGCGCTGCTGCTGGTCGCCGCGGACTCGGCCTTCTTCGGATATTTCGCCTCGGTGCTGAGCGAGGGCGCCGCCTTCGTCGGGATGCTCCTGCTAGCCGGCGGGTTGCTGCTCATGCACCGCACCGGACCGTGGCGCTACACCGGCGCCGCGGTCACCGTGCTCGGCGCGATGATCGGCATCAACGCGAAGTCGCAGACGCTCCTGCTGATCCCGCTGTTCGCGCTCGCGCTGCTGTTCGTCCGCCCGGCGGGCAGCCGCGGCCTCGCCCGGTGGGCCCTGCCGCTGGCGGTGCTCGCCGTCGTCGGCACGGGCACGGCCCTCGTGCAGGGGGCGGGCGACTCGGCGAACGCGGAGTACCGCGAGGCGAACATGTACCACGTCGTGTTCAACGGGATCGTGGACGGAAAGCACGACACCACCGCCGACCTCGCCGCACTGGGCCTCCCGCCCGAGTTCGCGAAGTACATCGGCACGGGCTGGTGGAGCGCGAACGCGGCCTGGCGCGACCCCGAGTACGCCCAGTACCGCGACAAGATCAGCCGCCGCAACGTCGCCCAGTACTACCTCGATCACCCGGGGCGCGTGGTCCAGATGCTGCACCGGTCCGCGCAGGAGACGCTGACCGCGCGGGTGCCGAACCTCGGCAGCTTCGGCGAACACGCCGGGCAGCCGCCGCTCGCCAAGGAGTACCGCGTCCCGGTGCTGTCCGGGATCACCGGCTGGATCGCGCCACTGGGGTTGTTCGCCTTGCTGCCGATCTGGCTGCTCATCGGCTGGGCCGGGCTCCGCGCCTTCCGCAACCGCACCGGGCGCCGCGACGTGGGCATCGTGGTGCTCATGCTCCTGCTGTTCGCGATGGGACAGTTCCTGGTCTCCGGCCTCGCCGAAGGCATCGAGAACATCAAGCACCAGCAGCTGACGATCTTCCCGACCCTGCTCGCCGCAGCCTTCGCCGCGCTTTCGTTCCTTCCGCGGCGCAACAACGAATCGGACGCCGAAAAGTACTCCGAGACCAGAGAAAAAGCCGCCGCGATCTCCTGAAACCCACGACATTCGGACAATTCGAGCCAGACTGATTCCGTTCCGGTCACCGAGGCATCCGCGCAGAGAACCGCGGAAACGCGGTACGCGGCATATTTCATAAAGCGCGTCGGCGAGTACGGCATGTCGATCTTCCGGGAATGCTTCTCCTGTTCACATCGACCTGCGTCCAAACGCGCGTGCCCCTGACACCCCCTTGCGGGACGGGTATCGTTCCATACGACGTTCAGCCCGCGTCGGGCTTGACAGACCTGCACTCGTGAAGGGCTCACGCGATAGTCATGGATCTCCGGGAAACGACGGTCGTCACGCGGATATCCGCGAATATCGAGACCGAGGACTTCGCCGCGGCCGCCGCGCTGGGCGAGCGTCTCATCGGCGAGTTCGACGCCACCGAGCTGGAGATCTGCCGGGCGGACCCCGAAGGCGGCTGGACTGGTTACCTGGTCTCGGTCGGCTATCGCACGCCTCCTGCCGACGGCGAAGATCCCGCCGAAACCCTGCATCGAGCCGCGGTGCCCGCGCTTTTCCACTTCGGCCTGAACGCGCAATTCTTCGAAATCCACGGCACGCCCGAGACCGGGCAATACGGAAGCTACGACGCCTACGACATCCGAGCGGACGGATTCACTCTCCATTCGCTGATGGCGTCCGTCGGCGGCACCGATCCCCGCGAGCCCGCGTACGTCACCAGGCACGATTTCACCCCGCGCGCCGAAACCGATGTGATTTCGCGGGTGCATCTCTACGTCCCCACCGGTGACCTGCGGCTGGCCGTGGACCTGTGTGGCCGCCCCGCGGCCGACCTATCGGCGTCGCTGGTCCGGATCAGCACGGACGCGGGTCCTTGCGAGGCGGTACTGTTGTCGGCTTTCCCCGCTCTGGCAGGGGAAAGCGGCGACGAGGCACTCGGCAGGGTCACGCACGAGGTGACCGACAGGCTTTCGCGCGTGAGCATGTCCGTCCGTGCGGTCCATACCGCGCTGGAGGACGATCCGTTCTACACCGAGCCGGGTTAGTTCGCCTCAGCCCGAGTGGGCGGCCAGCCGCTCTTCGCGGTCCGCGGTGATGAGCGCGTCCAGCACGCCATCGAGGTCGCCGTCGAGTACCTGGTCCAGGTTGTACGCCTTGTAGTTCACCCGGTGGTCGGCGATGCGGTTCTCGGCGAAGTTGTAGGTCCGGACCCGCTCGGAGCGGTCGACGGTGCGGACCTGCGAGCGGCGCGCGTCCGACGCCTTCGCGGCGGCCTCCTCCTCGGCGATCGCCTGGAGGCGGGCCTGCAGCACCTGCAGGGCGCGGGCGCGGTTCTGGATCTGCGACTTCTCGTTCTGGCACGAGACGACCACGCCGGTCGGGAGGTGCGTGATCCGCACGGCCGAGTCGGTCGTGTTCACGCTCTGGCCGCCGGGGCCGGACGAGCGGTAGACGTCGATCCGCAGGTCGTTCGGGTCGATCTCGACCTCGACGTCCTCGGGTTCGGGGTAGATGAGCACGCCGGACGCGGAGGTGTGGATGCGACCCTGCGATTCGGTGGCGGGCACGCGCTGCACGCGGTGCACCCCGCCCTCGAACTTCAGGCGCGCCCAGACACCGTCGGCCTCGGCGGAACGGCTCTTGATGGACACGGTGACGTCCTTGAAGCCACCGAGGTCCGAGTCGACCGAGTCGAGCACCTCGGCCTTCCAGCCGTGACGCTCGGCGTAGCGCAGGTACATGCGCAGGAGGTCGCCGGCGAACAGCGCCGATTCCTCGCCGCCTTCACCCGACTTGATCTCCATGACCACGTCGGAACCGTCGTACGGGTCGCGCGGCAGGAGCAGTTCGGTGAGCTTGGCCTCGAGCACGGGGATCTTGGCGGAGATCTCCTCGGCCTCGGCCGCGAAGGCCGAGTCTTCCGCCACCAGTTCCTTCGCCGTCTCGAGGTCTTCACGGGCGGTGTCGAGCTCGCGGACCGTCTTGACGACGGGGCTCAGCTCCGCGTACCGGCGGCCGAGCTTGCGAGCGCGCGCCTGGTCGGCGTGCACGGACGGGTCGGCCAGCTGCTCTTCCAGCTGGGCGTGCTCTTCGAGCAGACCCTTCAGCGAACTCGAATCCACCACTCCACCTCTCAACTGCCCGGATTAAGACCCATGAAAAACGGCGCCTACCCGGACATGCGGGTAGGCGCCGTCGTTCAAGCTACTTGGCGTCTTCGGCCTTCTTGCGCTTGCCGTAGCGAGCCTCGAAGCGCGCGACGCGGCCGCCGGTGTCCATGAGCTTCTGCTTGCCGGTGTAGAACGGGTGGCAGTTCGAGCAGATCTCGACGTGGAGGTTGCCGGAGGTCTTGGTGCTGCGCGTGGTGAATTCGTTGCCACAGTCACAGTTCACGTGCGTGACGACGTACTCGGGGTGAATACCGCTTTTCATGGTGTCCTCTCTCGTTGGCCCCGGGTCCCCGTGCGGGGTGAACCGGTGCCGGACTTCAGCGGATGATTTTGCCAGATGTGCTGGCAGTGGCGTCAACGCACCCCACCTCCGGCATATTCCATTACGTTGAGTCATCAAGCATCGACACCCAGTTGTACGAAATTTGTACTTGATCACGCGATGCTCTCCTTGTTGGTAATTCCTCAACAGGAGGTACTGATCATGCGCACCATCCTCGCCAAGGTGGCGAAGCCGGCCTCCGTCGCCGCGCTGGCCATCGCGGCCCTCGCCGTGGCTCCGGTCGCGGGGGCCGCTCCGGCCGCTCCCGAAACGGCCGCCACCATCACCGCCGCCGACATCAACCCGGCCGCGGGGACGTTCACCACCCTGTCCGACGGCGACCTGGCCATCCAGGGTGCAGGCGACGGCACGCCCGCCGGCGCCGTCCAGTGGTTCAAGAACCGCATGGGCTCCACCGCGTACCAGGGACTCTGCGAGAAGGCCGTCGAGAACGCGTACGGGACCACCGGCGTCTGGGCCTCGGCCAACGCGCACTGGAACGGCGCGAGCCCGAAGCACACGACCGGGACGCCCCCGAAGGGCTCCTTCGTGTACTGGAACATCAGCCAGTGGGGCCACGTCGGCATCGCCGACGGCGCCGGCGGGATCTACGCCACCAGCATCGGCGGCAAGATCGGCCACGCGTCGAGCGTGCACTACTTCAACAACTACCGCGGCTGGACTCCTGCGGCGGTTCCGCACCGCTGAGCCCTCGGGTCGCATGAGGGAGCCGAACCGAGGCAGGGGTTGCGAAAGTGGCTTTCGCAACGTCGCCCGATGCGCCCCGGGGTACATGAAGGCCCCCTTCCTTGCGTCCAGCGCAAGGA
>NZ_JBHVKW010000088.1:0-36595 GCF_042797905.1 Amycolatopsis sp. NPDC057786 | reverse complement strand
CCCCCTTCATTGCGTCTAGCGCAATGAAGGGGGCCTTCACGTACTTCCGAGGCTCAGCTCGCGTGGTGGTGGATCTCCCGCAACTCCTTGGCCGGGAGGGTGACGCCTGTCGCCTCGATCTGCTCCAGCGGGAGCAGCGGCGCGAGCTCGGGGCGCTTCGGGGACAGGCCGTCGCCCATCGACTCGCCCTTGAGCTGACGGCGGATCCACGGCAGCAGGTGCGCCTTCGTCCATTCGAGGTCCGAGCGGCGCGACGTGATCCAGGTGCTCGGCTCCTCGGACGCCGGCCACGGCTCGCGCCAGTCGTCGGCGACCGGGACGCCGAGGACCTCGGCCGCGCGCAGCGCGATCCGCCGGTGGGCCTCGGGGGTGAAGTGCAGCCGGTCGTCGCTCCAGGCGCGGCGGTCGTGCAGCGGGGCCATCGCCCACATGTCGACCATCTTGGCGCCGTGCCGGTCGGCGATCGCCCACAGATGCGCGTTGTAGATGCCGACCTTCCCCCGCAGGACGTGCATCACGGACAGGTACTTGGTGTCCGGCCCATTGAAGATCAGCACCGGGATCCCGGCCTCGCGCAGCTTGGCGACCCCCGCCTCCAGCCGCGCGGCGACGGCGTCCACGTCCGCGCCGGGCACGATGATGTCGTTGCCGCCCGCGCACAGGGTGACCAGGTCGGGCTTCACCGCGAGGGCGATCGGGAGCTGCTCTTCGAGGATCTCGTCGAGCATCTTCCCGCGGAGGGCGAGGTTCGCGTACTGGAAGTCGGGCCTGCCTTCGGCGAGGATCTCCGCCAGCCTGTCCGCCCAGCCCCTGAAGGTGCCGTCGGGCAAACTGTCGTTGAGTCCTTCGGTGAAGCTGTCACCGATCGCCACGTAGCTGTCGAATCCGTACACGTTGGGTCCCCTTCCGTCCGTGTGCCCCCGGTTGGTACTTGTACACCACAACTAACCGCGGAGAGCGCCCCGGCAATCCCACCTGGCCGAAACCCGTGGTTCAGCCCGTTGACACAGTCTCTTATTTTGTCGGACGTCCATGCATCTCCATTACTGGGATGTACACTCCTGGGCTGCGTGGATTCCCCTCAAGTGGGCGTAAACCGGACATGGTATGTGGCGAACATCTCCCCGGCCGGGTGTTCGGGCTCATAGATCCGGCAGGCTGTAAGGGTGACCTCACGACCCTCGCGCGAGTCGCTCGCCCAGATCCTCGGCGGGCGGCGTGGCGCCATCGACGCGAGTATCCCGCCCGCGGCCTTCGTCGTCGGCTGGCTGATCGCCGGCCAGTCGATCGCCTGGGGTGCCGGGGTGGCCATCGGGGTGGCGGTGCTGCTCGGCGTGTACCGGGTCGCGCGCGGCGACAAGGCCCGCGCGGTCGTGGTGAGCCTCGCGGCGGTGATCGCCGCCGCGCTGATCGCCCTGCACACCGGCCGCGCCGAAGACTTCTTCCTCATCCAGCTGCTGTCCAATGTGGCCAGCGCGCTGCTGTGGGCGGCCAGCATCGTGGTCCGGTGGCCGTTGCTCGGCCTCGTGGTGGGGCTCGTCATCGGGCAGAAGACCCGATGGCGCCGTGATCCCGCGCTGCTGCGCGCGTATTCGCGGGCGAGCTGGGTGTGGGTCTTCCTTCAGTACACGCTGAGGGTCGTCGTGTACGGCTCGCTGTGGTGGAGCGGGCAGGTGGTCGCGCTCGGCATCGCGCGGACGGTGCTGTCCTGGCCGCTGGTCGCGGTGACGGTCGCCGTGAGCGGCTGGGTGCTGTACCGCACGTTGCCTCCGGAACATCCCGGCCTGCGGGTGGTGGAGGAGAACGGGGATCCCTCGGATTCCGCGCCGGGTGGGCTGCCCAGGACATAAGGCGGCCCCCGGCGAGGGGGGAGGGTCCGGGGGCCGGGTCCTACGGTACCCGGAGTTCGGCCCCGGAGTCGATGGTTTGGTCTTTTAGGGCTCGTTTTTGGTGTTTTTCCAGGGTGGGACCGGCCGCGGCGCCCCTTCTCCGTAGGCGTCGACGGCGGCCAGCCAGGCGGCGCCGAGTACCCCGTCGGTGCTGGTCAGGACCTCGATGCCGTCGAGCCCGGCGCGGACCTTCGCCCCCACCGGACCCTCCGGGGACAACACGCCGCCCACCAGGACGACCGGCGTGTCCTCCCCGGGGTCCCTGGCAGCCATGACGTTCGTCACCAGCAGAGCGGCCGCGCGCGTGGCGATCTCGTCCGCCGCCGGATCGCCTTCGCGGTAGGCCTCGCTGACGAACGGGGCGAACCTGGCGAGCCGGATCGGCGCTTCGGCGTTGGCACTCGTGATGAGCGCGCGCCACAGTGAGGTTCCCGCCGGGTCCACTGCGGACGGTCCGAGCGCTTCGGTGAGCACGGCGCGCGCGAGCGGACCGGGTTCGCCGCCTCGGCCGAGAACATCCAAAGTGGAGCGAACGGCTTCACGGCCGAGCCAGTACGCGGACCCCTCGTCGCCGAGCAGCCAGCCGTAGCCGCCGACGGTCGAGACCATCCGCCTGCCGCGGATCCGGCCGGCGATCGAGCCGGTGCCCGCCACGAGCACCGACCCGTCCGGCGCGGAAGTCGCCGACGCGTAGGCGACTTCGGGGTCGGGGACCGTCCGCACTGGACTGATCCCCGTGTCCTTCCAAGCGGCTTCGAAGATCTCCGCGACCGCCGGATCGCTCAGCTTGCTGACGCCCGCCATGCCGACGACGCACGCCGCGGTCTCGGCCGGATCCAGCCCGCCGAGCGCGCCGGTGATCGCGCTCGCGATCCGCGCGGCGGCTTCCGACGGCGGATGGGAATTGGGATTCGCCCCGCCGGCGCGGCCCGTGCCGAGGACGGCGCCGGAGGCGTCGACGGCGATCGCTCGCGTCGACGTGCCTCCGGCGTCCACACCGATGACGTGGGTCACCGGGTCTTGGTCACCTTGAGCAGTCCGCGCGGGCTGTCCGGGTCCCCGCCGCGCGCCAGCGAGAGGCCGAGTGCGATCCGCTGGATGGGCAGGATCTCCAGGATCGGGGCGACCTCCTCGGCGGACGGCGCGACACCGATCCGCAGCGCCGCGGGGACGTCGGCCGAAGCGGAGCCGACCGCGAGCACGTCCGCGCCGCGTTTGCCGACGGCTTCGAGGACCTCCTGCATCGCGCCCACTCCGTGTCCCTGGCTCGTCACGGCGAGCACGGCGGTCTCGCCGTCGACCGCGGCGACCGGACCGTGCAACAGGTCCGCGCCGCTGTACGCGCGGGCCGCGAGGTAGCTGGTTTCGGCCAGCTTCAAGGAACCTTCCAGCGCCGTGGCGTACGAGTAACCGCGGCCCGTGGTGAGCACCCGGTCGACGAAGCGGTAGCGGTCCACCGCGCGCTGCACGCCTTCTTCGGAGCCGTCGAGGGTCTGCTGTGCGAGCTCGCCCAGCTTCTCCGCGTCCGCGCCCTTGCCGCCGCGGACCGCGTCGATCAGAAGGTAAAGCGAAAGCAAGGTGGCCGAGTAGGTCTTGGTGGCGGCCACCGCCTTTTCCAGTCCCGCGCCGATGTCGACACCGAGTTCGGCGGCGGCGCGAAGCGGCGACTCCGGGGTGTTGGTGACCGAAACGGTCAGCGCTCCCTGGCGACGCGCGGTTTCGGTGACCTCGATGAGATCCGGGGAACCACCGCTTTGGCTTACTGTGATGAAGAGAACGTCCCGCAGATCGGGACGGGCGCCGTACAGAGTCGCGGTGGAGGGTGAGACGAGACCGCAGGGGAGACCGAGGAGTACTTCGATCAGGTACTTCGCATACAGGGCGGCGTGGTCGCTGGAGCCCCGGGCGGCGAGCAGTGCGAACCTGGGCGGGCGCTGGGAGATGGCTGCGGCCACCTCGGCGATTTCGGCCTGTCGCTCCACGATTCCTGCCAGAATGGCGGGTTGCTGGGAGATCTCCGCGGCCATGTGCTCGCCGGGGCGCTGTTCGGTCATCTCGTTCCCTTCCACCGGGACGTACTTCGTCCCCCGAGTAGGTCTAGACCAATGCTAGCCCGAACGGACGTTTGTGGTGAAGGGTACGTTTCCTAGCGGGGACGGTGCGCGTTTGAGTGGGAAGGCTTAGGGAGTCGGTCATGTTGGAGACAACCACCGCGGGTGAGGCGGGCGCTACGGCAGGGATGCGCGGACAGCGCGAACCCAAGTACTGGGCGCTGAAACAGCATCTGCTCGATCTGCTCGACGCGTTGCCCCCCGGTTCGCCGATTCCGACGGAACGGGCGCTGGCGGGGGAATTCACCGTTTCGCGCACCACGGTCCGGCAGGCGCTCGCCGACCTCACCGCCGAGGGCAGGCTCCACCGCGTGCAGGGCAAGGGCACCTTCGCCGCCGAGCCGAAACTCGCGCAGCGCCTGCAGTTGTCGTCCTACACCGAGGACATGCGCAAGCAGGGGCTCAAGCCGTCGTCCAAGCTGCTGGAGATCGACGAACTGCCCGTCGAAGCCGATCTGGCGAAGCTGCTCGGAATCCGCGTCGGCGCGAAGATCCTTCGCCTTCGCCGTCTCCGGCTGGCCGATTCGCAGCCGATGGCGCTGGAGACCACGCACCTCCCGCTCGGCCGCTTCCGCGGTTTGCGCAAACACGTTTCCGCAGGTGGTTCGCTGTACGCCGTGCTGAGGGAGCACTACGGCGTCGAGCTCGAAAGGGCAGAGGAAACGATAGAGACCGCCCTCGCCGGACCGCACGAGGCGGAGATGCTCGGCGCCGACGTCGGAATGCCGATGTTGCTCCTTTCGAGGCATTCCTTCGCCACCGACGGAAAACCGGTCGAGTTCGCGCGCGCGATCTACCGGGGTGACCGTTACAAATTCGTCACCACGCTGCTTCCCTGACGAGTCAGGTAATTCCGGGAAAGATCGCTTTCCCGGAATTCATGCCGATTTCGCGGTGGCCCGGCCCCGGCCGTCGTGATTCAGTCGTCCCATGACTGACACGGCGGCGGGGATTCGGTGGGGGACGCCGGTGGCGCGCGGCGTGCTCGCGACGACGATCGTGGGCTCGGGCATGGCGATGCTCGACGGGACGATCATCAACGTCGCGCTCCCGAGGATCGGCGACGAACTCGACGCGTCCGTCGCCGGCCTTCAATGGATCCTCGACGGCTATCTGCTCGCGCTCGCCGCGCTGATCCTCGTCGCCGGATCCCTCGGCGACCGCTACGGCCGCCGCCGCATGTTCATCGTCGGCGTCGTCTGGTTCGGGGTCGCCTCCGGGCTGTGCGCCGCGGCGACGACCACCGAGCTGCTCGTCGCGACCCGGATCCTCCAGGGGATCGGGGGAGCTTTGCTCACGCCCGGCTCGCTCGCGATCCTCCAAGCGTCGTTCGCCCATGAGGACCGGGCCCGCGCGATCGGTGCCTGGTCCGGGCTCGGCGGTATCGCGGCGGCGATCGGCCCGCTGCTCGGCGGCGTCCTCGTGCAGGTGTGGTCGTGGCGACTGGCGTTCCTGATCAACCTGCCGCTCGCCGCGGTCTGTGTCCTGCTCGCCCGGCGCTACGTGCCCGAGTCCCGTGACGAGGAGGCGACCGGGCATCCCGACTTCCTCGCGGCCGCCGTCGGCGCGATCGGGCTCGCGGGGCTGACCGGCGCGCTGGTCGAGGCGCCCGGACGCGGTATCGGCGACGTCGTCGTCCTGGTCGCCATCGTGCTCGGCGTCGCGGGGCTGGGGTCGTTCCTGGTGATCCAGCACCGCTCGGCCGACCCGCTGGTGCCGCCGAAACTGTTCCGGGACCGGACGTTCAGCCTCGCCAACGCGCTGACCTTCGTCGTCTACGCCGCGCTCGGCGGCGTGATGATGCTGATGGTCATGCAGCTTCAGGTGTCGCTGGGCTACTCGCCGACCGCCGCCGGGCTCGCCGGGCTGCCGATCACCGTCATCATGCTGCTGTTCTCCGGCCGGTCCGGCGCGCTCGCGCAGAAGATCGGGCCGCGCACGCAACTCGTCGTCGGCCCGATCCTGGTCGGCGTCGGCATGCTCCTGCTGATGCGGGTCGGGCCGGGGTCCTCGTATCTGGGGTCGGTGCTGCCCGCCGTCGTCGTGTTCGGCGCCGGGCTGGCGACGGTCGTCGCGCCGGTGACGGCGACTGTGCTGGCCGCCGCGCCGGACCGGTACGCCGGCGTCGCCTCCGGGGTCAACAACGCCATCGCCCGGTCGGGTGGCCTGCTCGCGATCGCCGTGCTGCCCGCCGTCGCCGGGCTGTCCGGTGCCGCCTACGCCGATCCGGTGGCGCTGACCGCGGGCTGGCGGACGGCGTTGCTGGTGTGCGCGGCACTGGCGATCGGCGGCGGGCTGATCGCGCTCGGCATCCACAACGGCGTTCTCGACACACCTTCCGACGACACCGACGAGTCGCCGCACCCCGGCGAATGTCTCCACTGCGGCGTCGACTCGCCCCCGACGCACGTCCACCCCGGGCGTCACACGCGTGATTGAAGGCGTAACTCGTGAGTTACGGCTCCAATCACGCGAGATACGGCGCCAGTCACGCGAGTTACGCCAATAGGTCGGCCAGTGTCGCCGGGTCCAGGTTCCCGCCCGAAACGATCGAAACGACCTTGCCCGGCGGCAGCGCGTCCCGGTGGGAGAGGAACGCGGCGGTCGCGGTGGCGCCGCTCGGCTCGGCGATCAGGCGGGCGCGGTGCGCCAGCGTCCGGACGGCCTCCCGGATCTCCTCCTCCGAAACGGTGATGACGTCGTCGAGCACCGACTGGAGGTGGGCGAAGGTCAGGTCCGACGGCTGGGCGCGCAGGCCGTCGGCACTGGTGCGCGCCCGCAGGTCCATCGGCCACTCGATCCGCCTGCCCGCGCGCAGGCCTTCGGCGGTGTCGCCCGCCAGTTCCGGCTCGACGCCGATGACCTTCGCGTCCGGCAGCAGTTCCTTGATCGCCGTGCCGACGCCCGAAGCCAGCCCGCCGCCGCTGAGCGGTACGAGCACGACGCCGGCGTCCGGCAGGTCCTCGGCGATCTCCAGGCCGACGGTGCCCTGCCCGGCGATGACGTCGCGGTGGTCGAACGGCGGGATCATGGTGAGCCCGCGTTCCTCGGCGACGGCGAGTGCGGAGGATTCCTGCGCGTCGATGGGGACCTCGATGACTTCGGCGCCGAGCGCCTTGGTGGCCTCGACCTTGGCGCGAGGGGCGACGTCCGGAATGAGGATCACCGCGGGAATCCCGAACCGCTTCGCCGAGTACGCGACCGCTTGCGCGTGGTTGCCACTGGAAAACGCGACGACGCCGCGGGCGCGCTGATCTTCGTTCAACGCGGCGATCGCATTGTACGCGCCGCGCACCTTGAAAGCGCCGATCGGCTGAAGGCTTTCCGGTTTGAGCCACAACGGCGCCCACCCTTGTTCCAGTAACGGGGTGCGCACCGCGACGCCTTTGACGCGGCTCGCCGCGTCACGGATTTCCTCGATCGATACCAGGTCCATACGTCCGATTATGTCAAGGAGTTGTGAGTCCAGGACAGTCCTTTTTGGACAGAGAGCGTGGCGCTGCTCACGTGCGGACAACGAAGGGAGCATCCCGTGCGCCTTAGTCGTTAGGACCGGTGAGGACCGACTAGCAGCAGAACGGGATCATGACCAAGGAGAGCACGGAGAAAACCGAAAAGACGGAAAAGCAGGGCCGGATCATCCAGGTGACGGCGGCCGCGATGGCCGCGATCACCGCGGCGTTGCTGGGTTCCACCCTCGGTGTCGCCGGAACGGTGGCGGGCGCCGGGCTGGCGAGCGTGATCACGACGCTCGGCGGCGAACTGTACCTGCGTTCGCTGCAACGGACGAAGGACGCGGCACTGAAGGCGCGAGTGGTGCTGACCGTTCCCGCACGCCGCAAGGTGCTCGACCCGGCGGAGCAGGAGACCGTCCGGCTCACCCCGGCGGAGGAGGACGAGCCGTCCGGGCGGAAGTTCAAACCACGTTGGGCGGTGATCGCCGGAGTCAGCGTGGTGGCGTTCGCGGTGGCGCTCGTCGCGATCACCGGCTTCGAAGGGGCGACCGGGAAGACCTTCGGTGGCGGGACCGGGACGACCATAGGGAAGATCATCGGCGGCGGACAGGCCCAGGAGCGGCAGGACAAGCACGACCCCCCGCCGGCGACGAGCCCTTCGGAGACTCCGGGCAACCAGCCCGAGAAGACGCCGTCGACCACGCCGACCCCCTCGACGACCCCGACGGCCCCCACGACCACGCAGGCGCCTCCGACGACGCAGTCCACTACGCCTTCGACCTCCCAGGCGCCCTCGACGACCGCCTCGGCCCCGGCTGCCTCGAACACCCCCGTGCCCTGATCCACTTCCCGCGTTTCGTCCTCTGAATGCGGTGGTTCGCGCTGCCGACTACCGCGTTCAGAGGACGAAACGCGTGGGATCAGGGGAGGGCCGAGCGAAGGGTGCGGGCGGCCGCTTCGGGGTCTTCGGCCTCGGTGATCGCGCGGACGACGACGATCCGCGACGCCCCCGCGTCCAGCACCTCGGGCAGCCGCTCGACGTCGATCCCGCCGATCGCGAACCACGGCCGCGTCGTTCCCAGGCCCGCGGTGGAGCGCACCAGGTCGAGCCCGGGCGCGGTCCGGCCCGGCTTCGTCGGGGTCGGCCAGCACGGGCCGGTGCAGAAGTAGTCCACGCCGGGTTCTTCGGCGGCGGCCGCGGCCTGTTCGGCCGAATGGGTGGACCGGCCGATCACGACGTCGTCCCCGAGCACGCGGCGGGCGAGCGACACCGGGATGTCGTCCTGGCCGAGGTGCAGCACGTGCGCGCCGACGGCGAGCGCGACGTCCGCGCGGTCGTTCACCGCCAGCAGCTTGTCGTGCTTCTCGCACGCCTCGGCCAGCACTTCCAGGGCGGCGATCTCGTGTTTCGCCTCGATCGGGGCACCGCCGGTCTTGTCCCTCAGCTGGATGATGTCGACGCCGCCCGCCAACGCGGCGTCGGCGAATTCGGCGAGATCGCCGCGGCCGGACCGGGCGTCGGTGCAGAGGTACAGGCGGGCGTCCGCGAGCCGGGCGCGGATCAGCGAACCAGACAGGGTGGGCATGGCGGCGACGGTACTCGCGCGCTACGGTGGGGTGGTCCGCACGGGAGCCCGAGGACGGGCTGAGAGGGAGCCGCGACCGCTCCGACCGTGGAACCTGATCCGGGTCATGCCGGCGCAGGGAGCGTGATTTCACATGGCGGAACTTTCGGTTGTCGGCGGCGGGGTCATCGGCCTCTCGGTCGCTTGGCGCGCGTCCGCGCGCGGCCATCGCGTCACCGTGTACGACCCCGAGCCGGGGCGCGGCGCGTCGTGGCTCGCGGGCGGCATGCTCGCGCCGGTCACCGAGGCCTGGCCCGGCGAGGAAGACGTCCTCGCCCTCGGCGAAGCGTCGCTGCGGCGCTGGCCCGATTTCGCCCGTGACCTGGCCGAAGAGGGCGTCGACCCGGGTCTTTCGCCGCACGGCACGCTCGTCGTCGCGCTGGACAGCGCCGACGCGGGCAACCTCGAAATGCTCGCCGCGTACCTCGCCGAGCTCGGCCGCGAGGTCGAGCGGCTGACCGGCCGCGAGGCCCGCCGCGCCGAGCCCGGTCTCGCCGGATCCGTCCGAAGTGGACTGCTCGTGCCCGGGGATCTGGCCGTGGACAACAGAAGGCTGTTGCACGCGCTCGAACACGCCTGCCGTGCGCGCGGCGTCGAGTTCCGCCAAGAGACCATCACGGATCTCGACGGGCTGGGCGACGTCGTCCTCGCCGCGGGCGCCTGGACCGGACGGCTGCATCCCGCGCTCGACGGCGCCGTCCGCCCGCTCAAGGGCGAGATCCTCCGCCTCCGGCCACGACGGGGTTGCCTGCCGCCTCCGAAACGCACCGTCCGCGCGATGGTCGAGGGCCGCCCGATCTACCTCGTCCCTCGCGACGACGGTCAGCTCGTACTCGGCGCGACCCAGTACGAGGCCGGGTTCGACGAGACCGTCACCGTCCGAGGCGTTCGTGAGCTGCTCGAAGGCGCGGAGCGCGTCTTCCCCGGCCTCACCGAATACGAACTCGTCGAGACCGCCGCCGGACTTCGCGCGGCGAGTGTCGACACTATGCCCTTCATCGGTGAGCTGGGCGAAGGCGTCTTCGCCGCGACAGGTCACCATCGCAACGGTCTCCTGATGGCCCCGGTCACCGCGGACGCCGCGGTCGCCTGGCTGGACGGAACGCCGTTGCCGGACGAGGTCGCGGCGGCCACGCCGTCGCGGCGAAGCGAGGAGCGGGTGTGATGGAGATCCAGGTCAACGGTCAGTGGCGCGAATTCCCCGACGGGACCACCGTCGAGGGCGTGCTGGAGGCGCTGGGCACGGCGACACAGGGGGTCGCGGTCGCGGTGGACGGCGTGGTCGTCCGGCGCGGCGAATGGCCGGAAGCGGTGGTGCGCAAGGGCGCCAGCGTCGACATCCTGACCGCTGTGCAAGGAGGCTGAAAATGGACGGCGACCACCTCGTCATCGGCGAGCACAAGCTTTCGTCGCGGCTGATCATCGGCACCGGCGGCGCGGGCAACCTCGCCGTGCTGGAACGCGCGCTGGTGGCGTCCGGCACGGAACTGACCACCGTCGCGATGCGCAAGGCCGACGCCGAAGGCGGCTCCGGCGTCCTCGAACTGCTTCGCCGTCTCGGCATCCGCCTGCTGCCCAACACCGCAGGTTGCCGGACGGCGGCCGAAGCGGTGCTCACCGCGCAGCTCGCCCGCGAAGCGCTCGAGACCGACCTCATAAAGCTGGAGGTCCACGCCGACGACCGCACCCTGCTGCCGGATCCGTTCGAGACCCTCGAAGCGGCCGAACAGCTCGCCGCCGACGGCTTCACCGTGCTCGTGTACACGAACGACGACCCGGTGCTGGCGCTGCGGCTGGAGGAGGCGGGTTGCGCGGCGGTGATGCCGCTCGGCGCGCCCATCGGCACCGGGCTCGGCATCCGGAACCCGCACAACATCGAGCTGATCGTGTCCCGCGCGGGGGTGCCGGTGATCCTCGACGCCGGGATCGGCACGGCTTCCGACGCGGCGCTGGCGATGGAGCTCGGCTGCGACGCGGTCCTGCTCTCCACCGCCGTGACCAGGGCCGCGGACCCCGAACGGATGGCGTCGGCGATGCGGGCCGCCGTCACCGCGGGGCGGCTGGCCGCCGGCGCGGGGCGGATCCCGCAGCGGTTCTGGGCGCACGCGTCGAGCCCGCCCCGGTAACCCTTTTGTACGGTTCACGGCCTTGACGGCGAGTTCGCACCCGGAGCCCGTATGGTTGACGGCACCTTTCCGGAGGCGCACCCGCCGCCGTGTACCCAGAGGAGCCAGTGGTGACCACGTCAGCGGTCCAGGACGTTTCGGGCAGGTTGTTCCTGGCGGTGGGCAGGCTGTCCCGGTCGCTGCGCCAGGCCGGTGTGCCCGGGCCGGGCCACGGCGCGATCTCGGCGCTCGCCACGCTCGTGCACTACGGCCAGCTACGCCTGGGTGACCTCGCGGCGAAGGAAGGCGTCGCCGCGGCCACCATGTCGAGGATCGTCGCTTCGCTGGTCGAAGCGGGCTACGTCAGCCGTGAATCGGACCCGATCGACAGGCGTGCCTGGCTCGCGGAGGCCACCGAAGAGGGGGCGAGGCTGGTTTCCGGCGTCCGGTCGACTCGGGTGAACGAGCTGAGCAAACGCCTCGAACGGCTGACCCCGGAGCATCAGGCGGCCCTGGCGGCGGCTCTGCCCGCGCTCGAAGCGCTTATTGCCGACGAAGAGCGCTGACTTCGGCGCGAAGGGCGCGAAGCTCGTCGAGGATTTCCTTGTTCGCCACAGCCTGCGTTTCGGCCTGCTTCGCTTCTTCCTCACGGATGTCCTGGCGAAGCTCGTCCTCCATCCCGCTCACCACGACGGCGATGAAGAGGTTCAGCACCGCGAAGCTGGACACGAGGATGTAGACCACGAAGAACACCCAGGCCATGGGCGCTTCCTTCATGACCTCCTTGGCGATGTCCGGCCAGGCCTCGCCGGTCATCACCTGGAACAGCGTGAACAGCGAAGTGCCGAGGTCGCCGAAGTTCTCCGGCGAGATCGCGCCGAACAGCTTAGTCGCCATCACGCCGGCGACGAAGATGATCAGCGCGAGCAGCGCGGCGATCGAAGCCATCCCGGGGATCGCCGCGAGCAGGCCGGTGACGACCTTCCGCATCGACGGCACGACCGAGATCAGCCGCAGCACGCGCAGGACCCGCAACGCCCGCAGCACCGCGAACGGGCCGGTCGTGGGGATCACCGCGATACCGACGACGACCAGGTCGAAGATGTTCCACGGGTCGCGGAAGAACTTCCCGCGATAGGCGTAGAGCTTCGCGCCGAGTTCGAGGACGAAGATCCCGAGCGCGATGTAGTCGACCGTGTGCAGCAGGCTCCCGTACTCCGCCAGCATTCTCGTGGAGGTCTCCAGGCCGAGCGTGACGGCGTTGAAGACGATCACCGCGATGATGAAGTTCTGGAAGCGGCGGTCTTCGACGACCTTGGCCACCGTTTCGCGTGCGGTCACGGCGCAGATCGTAACCGGACGGGTGCTCAGTGCTCCGGCGCAAGCCGCCAGAACGCCGAGACCGGACCGACCTTCGCGCCCATGGGATAGGCGTTTTCGACCGCGTGTGAAACGAACCACTTGCCGTAGCGGGCGGCCTCCACGACGGACATCCCCTTCGCGAGACCGGCCGTCAGCGCCGACGCCATGGTGTCCCCGGCGCCGTGCGTGTGCTGCGTCGCGAACCGCTCGCCCGGCAGTTCGACGAATGTGGAACCGTCGAAGAGCACGTCGACGCATTCCGGGTCGGAGACGAGGTGTCCGCTCTTCACGAGCACGTATTTCGGCCCGAGCCGGTGCAGGACGATGGCCGCCTGGTGCATCTGCTCGCGGGTGGTCACGGTCATCCCGGTCAGCAGGCGGACCTCGTCGAGGTTCGGCGTGAGGACGGTCGCGCGCGGCAGGAGTTCGTCGCGCAGGGCGACCAGCCCGGCCTCGTCGAACAGGGGATGCCCGTGCATCGACGCCGCGACCGGGTCGACCACGAACGGCACCTTGCTGTCGCGGCCGATCTCGGCCTTGTCGCACGCCGCGGCGACGGCGTGGATGATCTCGGCCGAAGCGAGCATGCCCGTCTTGGCCGCGTTGACGCCCATGTCGGCCGCGACGGCCTCGATCTGCCCGGCGACGATGCTCGCCGGGATGTCGGTGCGGTCGTGCACGCCGAGCGTGTTCTGGACGGTCACGGCGGTGACCGCGACCAGACCGTGCACGCCACAGGTGAGGAACGTGCGCAGATCCGCCTGAAGGCCGGCGGCGCCGCCGGAGTCGGACCCCGCGATGGTCAGCGCCGACGGCGGGCTCGGGTTCTCGCTCATGGGTTCATTTTCCACGCGCGTTCTCAGAGGGTCAGGACGAGCTTCCCGGTGACCCTGCCGCCTTCGCCGACTTCGTGGGCCTTCGCGACGTCTTCGAGAGGGAAGGTCTGGTCGACGTGGACGTGTAATTCACCCTTCTCGATCAGGCCGGTCAACGCCAGGAGACCGATTTCGTCCGGTTCGGCGAGCATCCCCGACGTCCGCACGCCGAGCTTTCCGGCCTTCGCGGTGACAGCCTCGCTCGGGCCGCCGGGGACCGCGATCAGCATGCCGCCGGGTTTCACCGCGTCCAGCCAGCGCAGGTCGCTCTGCTCGCCGACCAGCCCGAACACGACGTCCACATCGGACGCGGTCGCCGTCTCGTCGCGGTAGTCGATCGGCTCGTCGACACCGAGTTCGCGGAGGAAGTCGTGCTTCCCGGCGCTCGCCGTGCCCAGGACGTACGCGCCGCGCGCCTTCGCCACCTGCACGGCGAGGTGCCCGACACCGCCCGCGGCCGCGTCGATCAGCACTCGCTGTCCAGGCTGGACGTCGGCGATGTCCACGAGACCTTGCCAGGCGGTGAGCCCGGCGAGCGGCAGCCCGGCGGCCTGCTCGTGGGTGAGGCTCGCGGGTTTGCGCACGAACTGGCGGGCGGGCGCCGTCACGTACTCGCCGTAGCCGCCTGCCTGCCTGGGAAACCACGGGAAGCCGAGGACCTCGTCGCCGACGGCGAAACGCGTGGTGCCCACGCCGAGCTCCTCCACCACCCCGGAGACGTCCCAGCCGAGGACGAACGGCGGATCGCCCATGAAGACGCCGTAGGCCCTGGTCTTCCAGTCGACCGGGTTGATCCCGGCCGCGCGCACCCGCACGAGCACCTCCGTCGGGGCGGGGGACGGCCGATCGGCTTCGGTCACCTCCAGCACTTCCGGGCCACCAAGCCGCTGCTGGGTCACGACGCGCATCGAAAGCTCCTTCGTTGTTGGTGCTTTCCATGCTCGGCCGCTTGGTCTCTTTTCGCTAGAAGGCACTTGAAGGTAAACTAGGTACCTGATGGAAACCACCTGTGAAGTGCCGGAATCCCCGTGGGACATCTACCTGCGGAACTGCCCGTGCCGAGACGTCCTCGATCTGCTCGCCAACAAGTGGACCGCGCTCGTGCTCGGCGCGCTGTCGCGGCGGCCGCACCGGTTCGGTGAGCTGCGCCGCGCCGTCGGCGGGATCAGCCAGAAGATGCTGACGCAGAACCTGCGCGCCTTCGAACGCGACGGCCTGGTCACGCGCACGGTCTTCCCGACCACGCCGCCGACCGTCGAGTACGCGCTGACCGAACGCGGCGCGAGCGCGGGCACGCTGCTCATGGCGGTCAGCGAATGGTCGGTCGCCAACTTCGACGGGATCCTCGAATCGCGGAAGGAGTACGACTCGCGGGTGATGGAGCCCGTCGGCTGAAGTCCTCCGCGGCGGCACGCGGACTTCATCGGGAAGTCAGTTCGGCGCACTAACTTGACGAACAATTGGTTCGAACAAGTTATCTGGAGGCTTTCGTGCGCAGAACGCTTTCCCTCCTGTCGGTGCTGGTGGCCGTCGCCGGATTGACCTCCGGTGTGGCCACCGCCGCGGCCAAGACGCCGAAAGTGCTGGTCATCGGCCTGGACGGCGCTCGCTTCGACAAGCTGATGGCCGCAGACACCCCGAACGTCCACGCGCTGGTGGAGCGCGGCTACGCCTCGCGCAGCTCGCTGTACGGCAGCGGGATGGCGCCGACGGTGAGCGGCCCCGGCTGGTCCACGATCCTCACCGGCGTCTGGCCGGACAAGCACAAGGTGAAGGACAACTCCTTCTCGGGCAACGATCTCGCCTCGCATCCGAGCTGGCTCGCCCGCGCCGAAACCGCGAACCCGGCGCTCGACACCTACGCGGCCGTCGACTGGACGCCGATCGGCGACCGGATCCTGCGCACCGGCCAGGACCGCAAGTTCGTCCTGAACGGCGACAGCGCCGGCTACGAGAAGACCGACGAACAGGTCGCCGTCGACGCCGAGAAGCACCTCAAGCAGGACAAGGCCGACGCGTCGTTCGTCTACTTCGGACAGACGGACATCGCCGGCCACGACCACGGCGCGGATTCCCCGCAGTACGAAGCCAGCCTGCGCACCGACGACGCGTTGATCGGCCGTCTGCTCGCCGCCGTCGACGCCCGCGCGGACCGCGCGAACGAAGACTGGCTGATCGTGATCTCGTCGGACCACGGCCACACGCCGTCGGGCGGCCACGGCGGCGACACCCCCGAGGAACGGATGACGTTCGTGATCGCCGCCGGTGGCGCGGTCCCGGCCGGAACCCCCGCCGTGGCACCGAAGATCGTCGACATCGCGCCGACGGTGCTGCGGCACCTCGGTGTGGCGGCTCCGGCTGTCTACGACGGTTACGCGCTCGGCGCCGCGCCTTCGGACGTCTTCGACACGGCCGTTTTGCAGCCCAGGCAGGACGAAACCGGTGTCCCGGCGGGGGTTCTCGGCTGGACGCACGACGCGCCCGGTGGCTGGAGCGTGCGCAACGCGTCCGGTATGCCCGCCGGTGTGACGGAGTGGCAGGGCTGGTCCTTCACCACCGACGACTTCTGGACCCGCACCGCTCCCGGGCAGCAGCGCGAGGCGAACGCGCGGGCGCGTGGTGTCTTCGCGGTCGCGGACCCGGACGAGTGGGATGACAAGGGCTCGCCCTCTTCGCGCGGCACCTTCGACTCTTCCCTTGTTTCGCCTTCGCTCGACGTTTCCGGTAAGTCGGGGGTGGACGTCTCGTTCGTCTCGCACTACCGGCAGGACGGGACGCAGCGGGGTGCGCTGACGGCGTCGTTCGATGGTGGTCCGGAGCAGAACGTGCTGGCCTACGGGCCGGAATCCGGTACGGCGAACAAGGGCGGCGACGTGCTTTCGGTGCCGACGTCGGCTTCGGTCAAGGTGCCCGCGGGGGCTCGGTCGGTGAAGCTGACCTGGCGGCTCTACGCGGCGGGGAACAACTGGTACTGGGCCGTGGACGCTCCTCGCCTCACGATCCGGTAACGCGTGCTAGGAAAGGACCTTTCCTTGCAAATTTTGCAAGGAAAGGTCCTTTCATAGCACGCGTCAGGGGTTAACGAGCCGCCAGAAAGGGGAAACCGGCCCCACCCCGGCCCCCAGCGGATACGACTCCGCCACACAACGCTCGATGAACCGCTTCCCCTCGGCGACGGCCGTCGGCACGTCCGCCCCCTTCGCCAGCGAAGACGTGATCGCCGAAGCCATCGTGTCCCCGCCGCCGTGCGTGTTCCGCGTGTCGAAGCGCGGACCGCTCAGCTCGACCCAGGATTGGCCATCGGACAACAGGTCCACGCAATCCTGAGCCGCGTCGAGGTGCCCGCCCTTCACCAGCACCCACTCCGAACCGAACTCCAGCAGCGCCTCCGCAGCCTCGCGCTGAGTCGATGGCCCGGTCACCTCGACGCCGGTCAGCAGCCGGACCTCGTCCAGGTTCGGCGTGATCAGCGTGGCACGCGGGAAGAGCTCGGTGCGGATCGCCTCCAGCGCCTCCTCGCGCAGCAACGCGTGCCCGGTCATCGAAGCGGCGACCGGGTCCACGACGAACGGCGTGTCCGACGATCGTCCGATGTGGACTTCGTCGAGGGTCTTCGCGACGGCGTTGATGATCTCGGCCGTCGCGAGCATGCCGGTCTTCGCCGCGTCGACGCCCATGTCCGTGGCGACGGCCTTGATCTGCCCGGTGACGACGTCGACCGGGATCTCGCTGAAACCCTGCACACCCAGCGAGTTCTGTACGGTGACCGCGGTGAGCGCGACCATCCCGTGCACCCCGTTGGCGAAGAAGGTGCGCAGGTCGGCCTGGATGCCCGCACCACCACCGGAATCCGAGCCGGCGATGGTGAGGGCCGTCCTGGGTGTCGCTGTCACTGATTGACCACCGGCAGGTACACCTTGTTGCCCTGCTCGGCGAATTCGTTCGACTTCTCCTCCATGCCGGCCTCGATGGCCTCCACAGTGGACAGTCCGTGTTCCTCGGCGTACTTGCGGACGTCCTGGGTGATGCGCATCGAGCAGAACTTCGGCCCGCACATCGAGCAGAAGTGCGCCGTCTTCGCCGGCTCCGCGGGCAGCGTCTCGTCGTGGTACGCACGGGCGGTGTCGGGGTCCAGCGACAGGTTGAACTGGTCGTTCCAGCGGAATTCGAAGCGGGCCTTGGAAAGCTCGTCGTCCCACTCCTGCGCGTACTGGTGCCCCTTGGCGAGGTCGGCGGCGTGCGCGGCGATCTTGTAGGTGATGACGCCGGTCTTCACGTCGTCGCGGTTCGGCAGGCCGAGGTGCTCCTTCGGCGTGACGTAGCAGAGCATCGCCGTGCCGTACCAGCCGATCTGCGCCGCGCCGATGGCCGAGGTGATGTGGTCGTACGCCGGCGCGATGTCGGTCGCGAGCGGGCCGAGGGTGTAGAACGGCGCCTCGCCGGTCAGCTTCTCCTCGAGTTCGACGTTCTCCTTGATCTTGTGCATCGGCACGTGGCCGGGGCCCTCGATCATCACCTGGACGTCGTGCTCGCGGGCGATATGCGTGAGTTCGCCCAGCGTCTCCAGCTCGGCGAACTGCGCGCGGTCGTTGGCGTCGGCGATCGAGCCGGGCCGCAGGCCGTCACCGAGCGAGAACGTGACGTCGTACTCGCGCAGGATCTCGCACAGTTCGGCGAAATTGGTGTACAGGAACGATTCCTTGTGGTGCGCGAGGCACCACGCCGCCATGATCGAGCCGCCGCGCGAGACGATGCCGGTGACCCGGCGCGCGGTCAGCGGGATGTACCGCAGCAGCACCCCGGCGTGCACGGTGACATAGTCGACGCCCTGCTCGCACTGCTCGATGATGGTGTCGCGGTAGACCTCCCACGACAGCTTTTCGGGCTCCCCGTTGACCTTTTCCAGCGCCTGGTAGATCGGCACGGTGCCGACCGGCACCGGCGAGTTGCGGATGATCCACTCGCGCGTCTCGTGGATCCGCTTGCCTGTGGAGAGGTCCATGATCGTGTCGGCGCCCCACCGGGTGGCCCACACCATCTTGTCGACCTCCTCCTCCACGGAGGACCAGACGGCCGAGTTTCCCATGTTGGCGTTGATCTTCACCAGGAACTTCTTGCCGATGATCATCGGCTCGGTCTCCGGATGCTTGCGGTTGGCGGGGATCACCGCCCGGCCGCGCGCGACCTCGTCCCGCACGAATTCCGGCGAGCAGCGCTCGCGTGCCGCGACGTACTCCATCTCGCGGGTGATGACACCCTGTTTCGCCCAGCCGAGCTGGGTGTTGTGCTCACGACCGTCGGCCCAGCCGGCGCGCAGCCGATGAAGTCCACTGTGGACATCGATCTGCGCGTCGTCGTCGGTGTACGGGCCGGAGGTGTCGTAAACGTCGAAATGCTCGCCGTTCGAAAGATCGATCCGCCGCGCGGGGACCCGGAGACCGGATTCCGTCTGGTGATAGACCTTGCGGGAACCGGTGATCGGCCCGGTGGTCACGGTCGGCGTGATGCCCTGGGCATTCTCAAGCGTCGTCAACGACGTTCACTCCCTACGCCGGCATTACCCGGTCAGGTTCATGCGGTCGGCGGCGCCGGGTCTTCCGGAAAAAAGACTCCAGCCGCCCTCTCAGCCCGCCATGGCGCGAGCTCCCGCGGTTGTTTGGTTGTGCCCCGACCATGCCACGCCGGGGCTCGGACAATCAACCCTCCAAGGAGTTGGTCACTCCGAAGCCGACCAGGATGCCGCCGGACGTGCGCTCCGGCCACTGCTTGGGCCGATATGTCGACAGCGTTAGCGGTTCACCGGTTTGGAGCATGTGCGCGCCGGGGATTCACGACAGAATCCCGGGGGTTCTGCACCGTTACAGAAGTCTGGGGTGGATATGCGAAAACTCGTGCTCCCGGCACTGGCAGGCGTGCTGATCGCGGGGCTGGTCCCGGCGGTCGCCGCGGCACAGGGCGGTGAGGCGCCCGGAGCGCCCGGCGCCCATCCGAGCTGGCTCCCGGCGGACAAGACCGGCTTCGGCACCGCCCGCGAGCGGGCGAGCAACGTCTGGTTCACCCTGCAGGGTGGCCGGATGTCCGAGGTCTACTACCCGGATCTGTCGACGCCGAGCGTCCGTGCGCTCGACCTCGTCGTCACCGATGGGACGAGCTTCGCGACGGTCGACTCCTCGGCCAAGGCGCAGCAGGTGCGCCGCACTGACGGCCTCACCTACGAGCAGACGATCACCGACGACCAGCGCCGTTGGAAACTCCGCAAGACCTACGTCACCGACCCGGCGCGCACGAGTGTGCTGGTCGACGTCGACTTCGTTTCGCTGACCGGCAGCCCGTACCAGGTGTACGCGGTCGCGGATCCCGACCTCACGAACGAAGGATCCGACGACTCCGCACGCACCGATGGGGTGAACGCGGTCGCTTCCGACGCGAAGACCGCGGCCGCGCTGGCCGCGGAACCGGCGTTCTCGCGCAGTTCCGTGGGTTACGCCGGCGCCTCCGACGGCATCACGCAGCTGACGAAATCCTTCACCCTCAAGGATTACGCGACCGCGGCGAAGGGCAACGTGCTGATCACCGGGCAGACCTCCGCCGACGGTGTCCGCTCACGGGACTTCACGCTGTCGCTCGGCATGGGCGCGAAGGACTCCGACGCGCTCGCCAACGCGAAAGCCTCGCTACGGCGCGGATTCTCCGACGCCGCCCGTGCGTACGACCGCGGCTGGAAGCAGTACCTCCGACAGTTGAAGGACGCGCCGTCGTCGCTCAAGACCAAGCGGGAACGGGACCTCTACCAGGCGTCCGTGCTCATGCTCGCGGCGAGCGAGGACAAGATCCACCAAGGGGCGCTCATCGCGTCGCCGAGTATGCCGTGGCGGTTCGGGAACAACGACCCGGAATGGTCGCCGTCGGGCACCTATCACCTGGTCTGGCCGCGGGACCTCTACCAGATCGCGACCGGTCTGCTCGCCGCGGGCGACCGCGACGCCGCGAACCGGTCGATCGACTACATGTTCGGGACGCAGCAGTTGCCGGACGGGCACCTGCCGCAGAACAGCCACGTCGACGGCACGCCGTACTGGACGTCGATCCAGCTCGACGAGACCGCGCTGCCGATCGTGCTCGCCCAGCAGCTCGGCCGCACCGACGCGAAGACCTGGCAGGGGGTGCGCAAGGCGGCGGAATTCCTCTTGTCCTACAAGGCGGACAACGGGCACGCGTCGCCGTACAGCCAGCAGGAACGCTGGGAGGAACAGGACGGCTACTCGCCCTCGACGATCGCCGCGGTGATCGCCGGGCTGGTCTGCGCGGCCGACATCGCCAAGGCGAACGGCGCCGCCGCCGACGCGAAGCGCTACCTGGACACCGCCGACGCGTTCAAGGCGAAGCTCGCCCAGTGGACGGTGACCACGAACGGCCCGCTGTCGAAGGACCCGTACTTCGTCCGGCTGACCAAGGACGGCAACGCGAACAACGGCACGAAGTACAACCTGGGCAACTCCAGCGTGACCATGGACCAGCGTGCCGTGACCGACGCGGGATTCCTCGAACTGGTGAGGCTGGGCATCTACCGCGCCGACGATCCGGTGATCAGGAACAGCGTCAAGGTCACCGACGCCGACATCGCCTTCACCACCCCGACGGGTCAGTTCTGGCACCGATACACGAAGGACGGGTACGGCGAGAAGGCCGACGGCTCACCGTGGGACTACACGTTCCCGGCGGAAAGCCGGACCACTTTCGGGCGACTGTGGCCGCTGCTGGCGGGTGAACGCGGCGAGTACGACCTCGCCAACGGCGACCCGGGTACGGCCGCGAAGCGTCTTCGCGACCTGGGGCGCGTCAGCAGCTCCGGTGACACGATGCCGGAGCAGGTCTGGGACGAGAACGCGCCCTCGGGGCAGCCGGGCTTCCCGGCGGGCACACCGACCGCGTCCGCGACGCCGCTGGCGTGGACGCACGCGCAGTATCTGCGGCTCGCGTGGTCGGTGCAGGCGGGGAAGGTGATCGAGCAGCCGCGGGTGGTGCGGTGCCACTTCCTGGGCTGCTGACCCTCGCGTAAACGCTATGAAAGGTCCTTTCCTTGCAAAATTTGCAAGGAAAGGACCTTTCATGGCACGCGGGGCAGCTGCGAGAGGGTCAGTCGTCCGAGGGCTGAGCCTCCGGCAGCCACGAATTGCCCGGAACGCCCCATTTGTTCGCCTTGAGCATCTTCTTCGCCGCCCGGGCGTGGCGCCCGACCAGCCGGTCGAGGTAGATGAACCCGTCCAGGTGATCGGTCTCGTGCTGCAGGCAGCGCGCGAAGTAGCCGGTGCCTTCGACCTCGATCGGATTGCCGTCGACGTCGAAGCCGGTCACCTTCGCCCACGAAGCGCGGCCGGTCGGGTACGACTCGCCGGGCGCCGACAGGCAGCCTTCCCAGTCGTCGTCCGGATCCGGCATCGTCTCCGGGATCTCCGACGTCTCGAGCTTCGGGTTCACCACGGCGCCCTTGTGGCGCGTGCCCTCGTCGTCGGGGCAGTCGTAGACGAACACGCGCAGGTCGAGGCCGATCTGGTTGGCCGCGAGGCCCACCCCTTCGGCGGCGTACATGGTCTCGAACATGTCGTCGATGAGCGTGCGCAGCTTGTCGTCGAACTCGGTGATCTCCCGAGTCGGGTTGTGCAGCACGGGCTCGCCGGCGATCACGATGGGATGGACGGTCACGCGCGCAGTTTAGTCGGACCCTTCTGGTACACCCTTACCCATGACGCGCCGACGTCGTTACCGAGGCCGGGCGCCGCATCCGTGGTCTAATGGCGCCGCGGAATGACAAGCCTGTGGTTTCACGCCCGCCGAGCACTGACCTGATTGCGAGGAGTCGGATGGACGCCGCGGAGTCGATGGCTGAGCCCGACCAGCCGTCCCCGTCGGAGACCGTGAACGGCCTCAGCGAACGCGAGCTCGACATGCTCGCGTTCGAACGTCAGTGGTGGAAGTACGCCGGCGCGAAGGAACAGGCCATCCGCGAACGCTTCTCTATGTCGTCGACGCGCTACTACCAGTTGCTGAACCGGCTGCTCGAGAAGACCGAAGCCATGCAGGCCGATCCGATGCTGGTGAAGCGCCTGCGAAAGACGCGAGCGGCCCGGCAGCGCAATCGCGCGGCCCGGCGACTGGGGATCGATCTCTCATGAGTCTGTTTTCGGGTCTGTCCCGGCCGATGAAGGCCGCCGGACTGGCCTTGGTCGGTGTCGCCGTGATCGCCGCCGTGATCGGCGGCATCACCCTGACGAGCGGCGGCGGTGACTCGGACACCGCGACGCCGCCCGGCAGCACGCCCACGTCCTCGGACGGCGCGACGCAGCCTTCGTCCCCGGCGCCGGGTTCGCCCTCCGCCAGTACGCCGCCCGCGTCGTCGGCGCCTCCGTCGAGCGCGCCCGCGAGTTCCGCGCCGCCGGCTAGCCAGCCGGGGCAGACGGGTCAGCCCGGTCCGGGGCAGCCCGGCGGTGATCAGCAGGCGTCGCACAAGTGGGTGACGGTGCGCGTCTACAACAACAGCACGATCCAGGGTCTCGCCGAACAGGCCGCGAAGGATTTCCGCGCCTCCGGCTGGAATGTCTCCGAGGTCAAGGGCTACCCGGGCAGGCTCCCCGAGACCGTGGCCTACTACCGGCCGGGCACCGACGAGGAAGCGGCCGCGAAGGCGCTGGCGCTGGAGTTCGGTTTCCGCGCCGAGCCCAGGTTCAAGGAGATCGAGAACATCGGCCCCGGCGTGATCGTCATCCTCACCAAGGACTACAAGACCAACGACAAGGACGGCTCCTAGCCGATTCGTGAAAGGGTCCTCTTCCTCGCGAGGAAGAGGGCCCTTTCACGTCCTTCAGACCTGAGTCTGCGCGTAGGCCTCCAGTGCCGCGAGCTGGGCCGGGTCGAGCGACGGACGCACGGCCTTGGCCGCCTTCGTCAGATGCTCCGCGGTGACCTCCTTGGCCTCCAGCGATTCGCGCATCGCGGTCAGCGCCGCCTCCCGGATCAGCGCCGCGCAGTCCGCCGCCGAATAACCGTCCAAAGTGGCCGCATACGCCGCGAGGTCCACATCGGACGCGAGCGGCGTGTTCTTGGCGCTGGCGGCCAGGATCGCCTCGCGCGCGTGCGCGTCCGGCGGCGGGACGTAGACCCGGCGCTCCAGCCGTCCAGGTCGCAGCAGGGCCGGGTCGACCAGCTCCGGCCGGTTCGTCGCACCGAGGACGACGACCTCGCGCATCGGCTCGACACCGTCCAATTCGGTCAGCAGGGCCGCGACGACGCGGTCCGACACGCCGGAATCCGAGGACTGGCCGCGGCGCGGGGCGAGCGCGTCGATCTCGTCGAGGAAGATCAGCGACGGCGCGGCTTCGGCGGCGCGGCGGAACAGCTCCCGCACGGCGCGTTCGGACTCGCCGACCCATTTGTCCATCAGCTCGGCGCCCTTGACCGCGAAGACGTTCAGCGCGCCGGTGCCCGCGAGCGCGCGAACCAGGAACGTCTTGCCGCCACCGGGCGGCCCGTACAGGAGCACGCCACGCGGCGGATCGACGCCGAGGCGGGCGAACGAGTCCGGGTAGCGCAGCGGCCACAGCACCGCCTCGGTGAGCGACTGCTTGACGTCGGTCATGTTCCCGACGTCGTCCAGCGTCAGTCCGCCGGTCGCCAGGTTGTCCGAAGTGGACATCGAAATGGGACGGACGGTGGTCAGCGCGTCGAGCAGGTCCTGCTGGGAGATCCGGGGTTCGTCGGCTTCACGTTGCCGCAGCGCGGCGCGGAGGGCGGCGTCGCGGCGGAGCGCGATGAGATCCGCGGCCACGAAACCGGGAGTGCGCTCGGCGATCGGTCCGACGTCGACGCCGGACTCCAGCGGGGCCTCGCGCAGGAGCACGCGCAGCAGTTCCGTGCGGGTCTTCGCGTCCGGGAGCGGCAGGCCGAGTTCGCGGTCGAGCAGATCGGCGGCACGCAGCCGAGGATCGGTGGATTCGGCCCGCCCGGTGGTGGCGACGACGGCGAAACCCTTGTGGCGCAGTGCTTTGCGCAGGTCGTCGAGGACGACCGTCGCGAGCGGTGGCGGCTGGGACGCGGGCAGCAGCGCGTCGATGTCGGTGATCAGCAGGACGGCGGGCTCTTCGTCGCGGGTCGCCTGTTCGATCGCCTCACGCAGGCGCGCGGCGGCGACGTTCGGTTCGAGGACGGCGATGTTCGGCGCCGCGAGCGAGACCACCCGCACCTTCTCGGCCTGCGCCACGGCGCGGACCAGCGTCGCCTTCCCGACGCCTTCCGGCCCGGACAGCAGGACGCCGAGATGCGCCGACGTGCCGAGTTTCGCCAGCAGCTCCGGGCGATGGAAGGCCAGGTCGAACCACTCGGCGAGCTTGCGCGCGGCCGCTTCGGAGCCGGCGAGATCCGACAACGGCGGCACCGATTCCTCGGCCACCTCGTCGATCCGCTCGTCTTCGACGATCTCGGCGTCGATGAAATCCTCGTGTGGCGTGGAAGGCGTGCTGCGCACCAGCGTCGTCCCGGTGCGGGCCGGAGCGGCGGCGGGCGCGGCCTCGCCGGTGCGGGCGCCGTCCCGCCAGCTGACCACAGTGGACGGTCCGACGGCGACCGGCCCCGACGGCTCGGTGGCCGTGACGGTGAGCAGCTCGTTCGTCCACGTCATGCCGATGGCGCGGGAGAGCTGGCCGCGGACCGCGGAGACGTCGGAACCCGGCGCGGGCGCGAGATCCTGGGGGAGCAGCGAGACGGCGTCGCCGACGGTCAGGACCTTGCCGATCAGGGCGAGCCGCAGGGTGTGCGGGGAGAGCGACACGCTCGCCATCCGCGAACCCGACACGGTGACCGTCTTCGCGGCCGACACCTCCGCCGGCGCCACGACGACCTCCGAGCCCTCGGTCACGCCGAGGTTCGACATCGTGACGTCGTCGAGGAGGATCACCCCCGGGATCCCCTCCGCGTCGGACGGGGCGGCCAGCGCCGAGCTGACCCGCGCGCCGGTGACGCGGACGGCGTCCCAGGCCATCAGGCCGAGCGCGTCGAGGACTTCGGGGTGCAGCCGGACGACGCCGCGGCGGGAGTCCAGGGCGGACGGGGTGTGCCGGACGGTCAGCGTGATCTGGGGTGCGCTCACCCCGCCACCCTATCCAGCCGCCGCGCGCTCAGCCGCCGCCGCGCGGCGAGCCGCCGAAGTACGTGAAGGCCCCCTTCCTTACGTCTAGCGCAAGGAAGGGGGCCTTCAGGTACTTCGGCCCGTCTGTCCCCAAGTTGTCCACAGGGTCACCCACTTGTGGACAACTCCGGCCCCCGACCCCCGTTTCCCCAGATCCCGTCGGACACCCCCGATACGCTGGGCGCGGGGCCGTCCCCCAGGGACGGGCGGGGGGTGGGGTGGCGCGGGTCAGCGTTTCCGGAGGCCGATCCGGCGCCATGAGCGGCGTCGCGGGCCTCGGCCGTTGTCGCGGTCTTTGTCGGTGCTGATGGTGCGCGGAGTGCGCGCGACGTGCTGTTCGCCTCGCTGGAGCCGGACCCGCTGGGCGGCGCCTGCCACCACTCGACGCAGCGGCGGGCGCAGGCCGAGACGGCGGCGGCTCGAACGCCGCCGGATCGCGCGCCGTTCCCGCGGCGGCGCCATCCACGCTTCCGGGTGGTTCGCCAGCCACCGTTGCCGGTACACGGAATACGGGATGTGCGCCAGGTACAGCACCAGCGCGATCGCCAGCGCCACCAGCGGGAACTGGATGATCGCGGCGGCCAGCAGGCCCACCCCGACCAGCAGCGGCGCGATCGCCTTGGGCGGCGCCTTCACCGTCTTCAGCGAAAGCGTCGGGATCCGGCTGATCAGCAACGCGGCGACGGCGATCGTCCACACCCACACCACGTACTGGTGCGACCACCAGCCCTGCCCGAACTGCAGCTCCAGGATCAGCGGCAGCATCGCCAGCAGGCCACCGGCGGGCGCGGGCACACCGACGAAGAACTCGCCGGCGTACGGGGGCTGCTCGGTGTCCTCGATCAGCGTGTTGAACCGCGCCAGCCGCAGGATCATGCAGACCGCGAAGATCAGCGAAGCGACCCAGCCGATCCGCTCGCCCTCCGCGTGCCAGACGTACAGCACCAGCGCGGGCGCGACACCGAACGAGATCCCGTCGGACAGCGAGTCGAGCTCCTGCCCCATCTTCGACGTAGCGTCCAGCAGTCGCGCGATCCGGCCGTCGAGACTGTCGAGCACCGCGGCGATCCCGATCGACGCGATCGCCATCGGATAGTTGCCGATCAGCGCGAACTGCACCGACGACAGACCGGCGCACAGGGCGAGCACCGTGATGGCGTTCGGCAGCAGCCGCACGCCGGGAGTGGTCACGCGGACCATGGATCAGCCTTCCGGGTGCGGCGCCGTGGGCAGCTCGGCGATCGGCGTCTCGCCGCCGATCGTGCGCTGGCCCTTCGAGACGAGGACCTTGCTGCCCGGCGGCAGGTACAGGTCGACTCGCGAGCCGAAGCGGATGATGCCGTACGTCGCGCCGACGCCGACCTTGTCACCCTCGCGGATCTCACAGAGGATGCGCCGGGCCACCAGCCCGGCGATCTGCACCACGACGAGCTCGTGGCCGTCGTCGGTGCGCATGAGCACGGAGTTGCGCTCGTTGTCCTCGCTCGCCTTGTCCAGGTCCGCGGACAGGAACTTCCCTGGCCGGTACGCGACCCGCTCGATCACACCCGACGCCGGAACCCGCTGGACGTGCACGTCGAACACCGACAGGAACACGCTCACCCGCATCCGCGGTTCGGCGGGCAGCCCCAGCTCGGGCGGCGGCACGGCCTCCTCGATCAACGAGACCAGACCGTCCGCCGACGCCACCGCGAGGCCGGACTGGGCGGGCGGGACCCGCTTCGGCTCACGGAAGAACGCGGCCGTGGCGGCCGTCGCGAGCGCGCCGAGGACGCCGAGGGGCTTGGAGAACCGCCGCAGCAGCAGCGTCGCGGCGAGGCCGCCGAACACGAACGGCCTGCCGGCCGGGTGCATCGGCGGGACGGTCTCGCGGGCGAGCTTCACGGCGTGCGCGAGGGGGTTACCAGTGGCTTCCGGCCGGTTGCCGCTCATTGGTCGGGTTCACCGCAGTTCGTGTCGGGGGGTCGGGACAGGAAGAGCCACCACGCTACCGCCCTGTCCGGAGACGGGCCGTGGCCTCCCCCGGAAGGGTTTCCCCGGGCCGGGTGGGCGGGGCCACATCCCGGTAACGGTAGGTGGAAATGAGCGATAACTCTAGGTAGTTGATGCCGATCACCGACCTTGAGGACCCTCGAATGCCCGCCAGCCCGGACCCCGCAGGCGAGCGACTCGCCGAGCTGTTCCGCGCCTGGAAGAGGGACATTTCGTCGGCGCCGATGCCTCCGCTCGTCGATCCCGTCCGCGCCGTCTCGGTCATCGCCGAAGCACGCGCGTCCGGGCGCATATGCCCCCCGACGGCACATGCGACCGGACGCGGCCGCTGGAACTGAGCGAAACTCCCACTGTAGTTCGCCGGACGCTCTTGATCACCGGTCGCGAGAAAACCGTTACCAACGGTCATCGGCGATAGGAGTCGCTCCGCCCGGAGCCGCGCACCAATCGCAGCAGGGCGAGCAGCACGATCGAACCGAGAATGGCGACGCCGAAGCTGGGGAAGTCGAACTCGAAGGTCCGCTCCGTGCCGGTCGCGAGGCGGTAGATGAAACCGCCGAGCGCCGCGCCCAGCACGCCGATCAGGATGCTGAACAGGCAGCCGCCCCGCCGGTCCGGGCCGCCGACCACGACGTTGGCCAGCCACCCGGCGATGGCGCCGAACACGATCCACGAGAAGAAACCCATGCCGTCGAGGTTACCGACTCGGATGGAGTAGCACACAAGAACACTTGTACAAGAACCCTTGTGCAACTACTGTTGTGCGTCATGGCCGACCGTGAGGTACGTGAAGTCCACGATTCGAAGGTGCTCGCCGCGATGTCGCATCCGCTGCGGCGCCGCCTGCTCGACGTCCTCCGCCTCGACGGCCCGTGCACGGCGTCCGTGCTCGCCGAGCGGACCGGGCAGGCGGTCGGGAACGTCAGCCACCACCTGAAGGTGCTGGCCGCCGGCGACCTGGTGGAGGAAGCGCCGGAACTCGCCCGCGACCGCCGCGAGCGGTGGTGGCGCCGCGTCGGGTACGCGGTCTCCTGGTCGCCCTCGGACTTCCCCGACGACCCGGTCGCGGCCGCCGCCGAATCCCTCGCCCTCGAACGCCAGGTTTCCATGGCGCGCCAATGGTTCGCCGAACGCGAGAGCTATCCGGAGGAGTGGCATCGCGCCGCCTTCGCCACCGACAGCTGGGCGAAGATGTCGGTCGCCGAACTGGCCGAACTCGAACAGAAGGTCCACGAGCTGATCAAGTCCTACAGCGGCCGTGAGATCCCGGACGACGGCCAGGAACGCCGCCCCGTCTTCATCGCCACCCGCGCCGTCCCGGCCCGCCCGTGACCACCCGCGAACGCGGCGGATTGCTGCGCTCACGGGATTTCCGGCTTCTATGGACCGGCGAGACGACCAGCGTGCTCGGCAGTTCCATCGCCGTCGTCGCGCTGCCGCTCGTCGCGGTGGTCACCCTGCAGGCGAGCACGTTCGCGGTCGGGCTGCTGACCGCGGCCGCCTGGCTGCCGTGGCTGCTGATCGGCCTGCCCGCCGGCGCCTGGGTCGACAGACGGCCGAAACGCCCGGTCATGCTGGTGTGCAACGGCATCTCGATGCTGGTGTTCCTGAGCGTCCCGGTCGCCGCGTGGGCGGGCCTGCTCACGATGACCCAGCTGATCGTCGTCGCCTTGGCGGGCGGCGTCGCGAAAGTGTTCTTCAACGTCGCGTACCGCGCGTATTTGCCTTCACTGGTCGAGAAGGACCAACTCCAGGAAGCCAACGAAAAGCTGCAGGGCAGCGAATCCGCCGCCCAGATCGGCGGACCGGGGCTCGCCGGTCTGCTCGCGCACTGGTTCGGCGCCGTCTCCGGAGTGCTCGCCGACGCGATCAGCTTCGGGATCTCCGCTCTGTGCCTGCGATCCATCCGCCATCGAGAGCCCGCACGTCCGGCGAAGACGCGTTCACGGCTGCGGGACGAGATCCGCGACGGCCTCGATTTCGTCGTCCGCGACCCGTATCTGCGGGTCCTGGCGGTCTTCGGCGCGATCTCGAACGTCGCGCTCATGGGCTACCAGTCGATCGAGGTCGTCTTCCTCGTCCGTGACCTCGGCGTCGGAGCGGGCGCCACCGGGCTCGTGCTCGCGCTGGTCGGCGTGGGCGGCGTCTTCGGCGCCGCGCTGTCGGGCAAGCTCGCCGCGCGGATCGGCACCGCCCGCGCCTTCGTGCTCTGCGAGGCGTTCGGGGCGCTGATGATGCTGCTCGGCCCGCTCGCGAACGGCGGCTGGGGGCTCGCCTTCTTCGTCGCCGCCGGGTTCTCGCTCAGCGCCGGCGTCGTCGGTTCGAACGTCCTCAACGCCACCTTCAAACAGCGGTACGTCCCGGCGGCGATGTTCGGCCGGGTCACCGCGAGCATGTCCGTGCTCAGCTTCGGCGCGATCGCGCTCGGCGGCCTGCTCGGCGGGCTCCTCGGGGAGATCGCCGGTGTGCGGCAGACGCTGGGCCTGATGGCCGGGCTCGAGGTGATCGCCGTCTTCGCCCTGCTGTTCACGCCGATCGGCCGGTGCCGCGACTTCCCCGCGGATCGCGTTTAGCCCGCTAAACGCAGGTCAGAGCAGGAGGACGTCCACCTCGTCGCCCTGCTCGACCGAGTCCACGTCCTCCGGCAGCACGATCAGGCAGTTCGCCTGCGTGAACGACGCCAGCAGATGCGAACCCGGGCCGCCGCGCGGGCCGACGATCCCGGTGACCTCGCCCTCGGAATGCGTGTAGAAGCCCCGCCGGAACTGGCGCCGTCCGGCGGGGGAGGACATCGCCTCGGTCAGCCGGGCCCGCACCTGCTGCCGGTCGACGCCAGCGTGCCCCATCGCCGCGAGCAGTGCCGGCCGCAGGAACGCTTCGAAGGAGACCAGCACGCTCACCGGATTGCCCGGCAGCGTCACCACCGGCACGCCGTTCCAGCGTCCGCAGCCCTGCGGCCCGCCCGGCTGCATCGCGACCTTCCGGAACTCCACGCCCTGCCCGGTCAGCGCGTCCTTCACCACTTCGTACGCGCCCGCGCTGACCCCGCCCGAGGTCACCAGCAGATCCGCGTCCGCCAGCCGCGGCTCGATCACCGCGCGGAACTCGTCCACGTCGTCGACCACACTGCGCACGACCTCGGCCTCGCAGCCGAGCGCGCGGATCGCCGACGCCAGCATGATGCTGTTCGACTCGTAGATCTGCCCGTGCCGCAAGGGTTCCGGCGCGTCGACGAGTTCGGTCCCGGTCGACACGACGAGCACCTTCAACGGCCTGAACACGGGAACCTCGGCGAGCCCGACGGCCGCCGCGAGGCCCAGTTGCGCCGGGCCGAGCACGGTCCCGGCCGGAAGCGCCACCGTGCCCTCGACGACGTCTTCGCCCCGGCGCCGGATATGCGCGCCCGGGACGGCCGTCCTGAGAACTCGGACGTCCGTCACGCCGCCGTCCGTGTGCTCCACCATCACCACCGCGTCGGCGCCGGGCGGCAAGGGGGCGCCCGTCATGATCCGGTGCGCGGTGCCCGGCTCCAGCTTCGTGATGTCGACCCGGCCAGCCGGGATGTCCTCGGCGACCGGCAGCGTCACCGGCGCTTCCGCCACGTCTTCGGCGCGGACGGCGTAACCGTCCATCGCCGAGTTGTCGAAGGGCGGCAGCGAAACCCCCGCGCGCACGTCCTCGGCCAGGACGAGCCCGGCGGCGGAGGCGAGCGGAAGGCTGATGACAGGGGCGTTTCCGAGCAGGCCGGTGACGGTCTCACGGTGGGCGTCGACGGAGATCACCGGACCATCCTCCCGCCTCGGGCCTCGCATGCAAGACTCTGCGCGTCACAACCACCACCGGGGAGAGAAGACATGCAGGTTCAGATCCGTCACCAGCCCTCGTTCGCGGTGGCGAGGCTCATGCTCGCCCCGGGTGAGCCGGCGCAGGTCGAGTCGGGCGCGATGATGGCGACGAGCTATGGCGTGCAGGTCCAGTCCCAGGCACAGGGCGGCATCATGAAGGGTCTCGGCCGCGCCTTCCTCTCCGGCGAGTCGTTCTTCATCTCCACCTACACCGCCCCGCAGAACGGCGGCTGGGTCGACGTCGCCGCGAACCTGCCGGGCGACATGCAGATCATCAACCTCGACGGCCGCACCGGCTGGTGCGTCACCCGCGGCTCGTGGCTCGCGTCGTCGCACGGCGTGCAGACCGAGACCAAATGGGGCGGGCTCAAGAACCTCGTCGGCGGCGAGGGCGGCTTCCTGACGCACGCGACGGGACAGGGCCCGCTGGTCGTGGCCTGCTACGGCGCGCTGGAGACGGTGACCCTGCAGCAGGGCGAGGTGATCACCATCGACACCGGGCACGTCGTCGCGTTCGCCGACACCCTGCAGTACCAGATCCGCAAGGTCGCCACCGGCGTCATCCAGTCGATGAAGAGCGGTGAAGGCCTCGTCTTCGACTTCGCCGGGCCGGGCCAGTTGCTCACCCAGACCCGCAACCCGTCGGCGCTGTCCGCCTGGGTGATCGCCCAGGTCCCCTCCCGCTGAGCCCATGCGGGTCCAGACGAGGCACACCCCGAACTTCGGGGTCGCACGAGTGCTGCTGTCCCCCGGCGAGGCCGTCCAGGCCGCCGGGGACACCATGCTGGCCAGCAGTTTCGGCATCACCGAAACCGTTCCCTCCCGAGGTGGTTCTCGGGCGGGCAAGGGCACGCCGTCGGTGTTCAACGCGCCAGAGGGCGGCGGCTGGATCGACTTCGCGCCGCTGGCCGCCGGTGACGTCTACCCGCTGGAGTTCACCGGCGGGGCGGGCTGGTGCGTGAGCCGGGACGCGATCCTCGCCAGGCCGGCGACCGTCCGGCACGATCCGGGCTGGGCACCGCTGCAGACGCTCTTCGGGGCCGACTCCGGTTTCCTGGAGCACTACAGCGGAACCGGGCCGCTCGTACTGGCCGCGCAGGGCCCGGTCGACGCCTTCGAACTCGCGGCCGGCGAACTCGTCACCGTCCGGCCGGACTTCCTGCTGGCCTACCCGGACACCGTGCAGTGCCGTCTCCGCGCGGTCGACCAGTCCGGCCCGCAGTCGGTCCGCACCGGCGAGGGGCTCGCATTGGACTTCGCGGGACCAGGACGCGTCCTCGTGCAAGCGCGCAATAGGCGGCTTTCCCGCGGATGACCTTCGGACGAATTGAGCATTGCCGACGCCGGTAATTCGGGTAGCGTGAACTGCACTCGAAACCGCCGGCCGGGGCAGAGAAGGCCGACGGATCCTGTGCTGAGGGAGTGCGCCGTGGCAGTCGGCACCGTCAAGTGGTTCAACTCGGAAAAGGGCTACGGATTCATCGAATCCACCGAAGGGCCCGATGTCTTCGTCCACTACTCGGCCATTCAGGCCGACGGATTCCGGACGCTCGACGAGGGTGACCGCGTGGAATTCGAAGTCCAGTCCGGCCGTGACGGGCGGAGTCAGGCGGCGGACGTACGCAAGGTCTCATAGGCGGACTTCGGGCGACCCCCGGCGGCCTCGGGAACTGGCGCGTTAGGCTGCGCTGCGTGACAGGCGATGAGTCGGGGGACCTGACCGGTCGCCGGCTGGGCAACTACCGCATCGACGGGGTGCTCGGCAAGGGCGGCATGAGCGTGACCTACAAGGCCACGGACGTGCGGCTCGGACGCAAGGTGGCACTGAAGGTCATCGGTGATCACCTCGGGGCCGACGCCGAGTTCCGCGAACGCTTCGTTGACGAGGCGCGGAACACGTCCGCGATCGACCATGCCAACGTCGTGCCCTTGTACGACTTCGGCGAGCTCGAAGGCATGCTCTACATCGCCATGCGGATGGTCGACGGCGGCGACCTCGCCGGGCTGATCTCCGGCGGCCCGATCGCGCCCGCCCGCGCGCTGAACATGCTCGACCAGGTCGCCGACGCGCTCGACACCCTGCACAACCGGGGTCTCGTGCACCTCGACGTCAAACCGGCGAACGTCCTGGTCACCAGCAAGGAGACCTCGCGGGAGCACGTCTACGTCGCCGACTTCGGCCTGACCCGCCGCGGCGCCACCGGGCACCGGACCCGCGGCGGCGACTTCCTCGGCTCGCCCACGTACGCGGCACCCGAGCACCTGCGCGGCGAGCCGCTCGACGGCCGCACCGACCAATACGCGCTCACCTGCGTCCTCTACGCCTGCCTGACCGGCAGCCCGCCCTTCAAGGGCGACGTGCAGACGGTCATCAAGGGGCACCTGAACGGCGAGCCCCCGGCCATCTCGCGGACCGTCGGCCTGCCCGCCGGGATCGACGAGGTCGTCCGCAAGGGAATGGCGAAGAATCCCGCCGATCGCTACCCCAACTGTGTTGAGATGATCGCGGCCGCCAGGCGCGCGCTCGGCTCGCTCGCGACTTCGAGCGAGCCCCCCGGTCCGCCCGGGGCCGCGGCACCGGTCCAGCAGACCGCGCCGCAGCAGGCGCCACGGCAGAACACGCCGCCACAGGGAGAGGGGGGCCCCGTGCACCCGTACGGAGGACAGCAGCCCGGCTACGGCCAGCAGGGACCGGGACCGCAGGGTCCCCCGCCGCAAGGCCCGCCCCAGCAGGGTCCGCCGCCCGGGTACGGCCCGCCCCCGCAGCAGGGTGGCTACCAGCAGGGCGGTTTCCAGCAGGGTCCGCCTCCGGGTTACGGCCCGCCCCCGCAGCAGGGCGGTTTCCAGCAGGGTGGCTTCCAGCAGGGGCCGCCGCCCGGCTACGGCCCGCCGCCGCAGCAGGGCGGTTTCCAGCAGCAGCCCAAGAAGGGCGGCGGCGCCAAGTGGATCTGGATCGTCGTCGGCGCGCTCGTGGTCGCGGGCGCGATCGTCGCCGCGATCTTCATCTTCAGTGATTCGAGCGGTGGCAACGGCCCGCAGACCACCGCGCCGAATATCCCGGTCGGCCCCGGCGGCTCGCAGTCACAGTCCCCGGGCTCGTCGCTGAAGCCTCCGCCGTCGTCGATCCCCATCAAGCCGAGCACCTGACGCCCGGGGGTGAAGGACGCTTTCACCGCATGCGACGCGGTGAAAGCGTCCTTCACCGCGTCATACGAGGGCATGGTTCCCTTCGGCCACGCCACCGCGCTGACCTGCGGTTCTTGCACTCGACCCTGGAGAGTGCTAAACACGACATTGGCACTCGACGCCGTCGAGTGCCAGGCAGAGCGGTCACCAGACCGCTCGCCTGAAGGTCGGGACGGTGAGGCCGCACCCTTGATCGGGTGGGTCGTCCGTCGCGGGCACCGAGCCTGGCCGAGGAAGAGTCCTGCCGCCGCGCTGTAGTAGGCGTGCGGCGGCGCCCAATACCGGAGGACCACACCGCAATGGCCAAACTGATCGCGTTCGACGAGGACGCCCGCCGCGGTCTTGAGCGCGGCTTGAACACCCTCGCCGAAGCCGTCAAGGTGACCCTCGGCCCGCGGGGCCGGAACGTCGTGCTCGAAAAGAAGTGGGGCGCGCCGACGATCACCAACGACGGTGTCTCCATCGCCAAGGAGATCGAGCTCGAGGACCCGTGGGAGAAGATCGGGGCCGAGCTCGTCAAGGAAGTTGCCAAGAAGACCGACGACGTCGCGGGTGACGGCACCACCACCGCCACCGTGCTCGCCCAGGCTCTCGTCCGCGAGGGTCTGCGCAACGTCGCCGCCGGGGCCGACCCCATCAGCCTGAAGCGCGGCATCGAGGCGGCCGTCGAGGCCATCACCGAGCAGCTGCACAAGGCCGCCGTCCAGATCGAGACCAAGGAGCAGATCGCCGCCACCGCGTCGATCTCCGCCGCGGACCGCACCATCGGTGAGCTCATCGCCGAGGCGCTGGACAAGGTCGGCAAGGAAGGCGTCGTCACCGTCGAGGAGAGCAACACCTTCGGGCTCGAGCTCGAGCTCACCGAGGGTATGCGCTTCGACAAGGGCTACATCTCCGGTTACTTCGTGACCGACCCGGAGCGTCAGGAAGCCGAGCTCGAGGACCCGTACGTCCTCCTCTTCGGTTCCAAGATCTCCACCGTCAAGGACGTCCTGCCGCTGCTGGAGAAGGTCATCCAGTCCGGCAAGCCGCTGCTGATCATCGCCGAGGACGTCGAGGGCGAGGCCCTGGCCACCCTCATCGTCAACAAGATGCGTGGCACCTTCAAGTCCGTCGCCGTCAAGGCCCCGGGCTTCGGTGACCGCCGCAAGGCGATCCTGCAGGACATCGCGATCCTGACCGGTGGCCAGGTCATCTCCGAGGACGTCGGCCTCAAGCTGGAGAACGCGGACCTTTCCCTGCTGGGCAAGGCGCGCAAGGCCGTCATCACCAAGGACGAGACCACCATCGTCGAGGGTGCGGGCGACGCCGACCAGATCCAGGGTCGCGTCAACCAGATCCGCGCCGAGATCGACAACTCGGACTCGGACTACGACCGCGAGAAGCTCCAGGAGCGGCTGGCGAAGCTGGCCGGCGGCGTGGCCGTCATCAAGGCCGGTGCCGCCACCGAGGTCGAGCTGAAGGAGCGCAAGCACCGCATCGAGGACGCGGTGCGCAACGCCAAGGCCGCCGTCGAAGAGGGCATCGTCGCCGGTGGTGGCGTCGCTCTCATCCAGGCTGCCGAGGCCGCCTTCGCCGGTCTGAAGCTCGAGGGCGACGAGGCCACTGGTGCCAACATCGTCAAGGTCGCCGTCGAGGCGCCGCTCAAGCAGATCGCGATCAACGCCGGCCTCGAAGGCGGCGTCGTGGCGGAGAAGGTCAAGTCCCTCCCGCAGGGTCACGGCCTCAACGCCGCCACCGGTGTCTACGAGGACCTGCTCGCCGCCGGCGTGCCGGACCCCACGAAGGTCACCCGCTCCGCGCTCCAGAACGCCGCTTCCATCGCGGCGCTGTTCCTGACCACCGAAGCCGTCGTGGCGGACAAGCCGGAGAAGGCCTCGGCCGCTCCCGCCGACCCGTCCGGTGGCATGGGCGGCATGGACTTCTGAGTTCGAGCCAGTAGCACCACCGGAAAGCCCGGACGCGCCTCGCG
>NZ_JBHVKW010000087.1:0-38160 GCF_042797905.1 Amycolatopsis sp. NPDC057786 | reverse complement strand
CCTCGGTGGTCGCCGGATCGTCGTCGAGTTCGCGGCGGTTGAGACGGCGCTTCGTGTCTTCGGTGCCTTCGCCGAGCGCGGTCAGCCGAAGGAAGATCTGCCGCACGACGCGCTGTCTGTCCGGCTCCAGATCCGTGTAGACCGCCTCCGCGGTCTGCGCGATCGCGTTGAGGATCCCGCCGGCCGCCTCGTACGCCGCGCTGGTCAGCGTGATCCCCTGGCGGCGGTGCCAGGTCTCCAGCAGCGCGTGCGAGACCAGCGGGAGCATCGCGGGCTGACCGGTGGCGTCGGCGACGAGCGTCGTGACCAGCGCCGCCTCGACCCGGCAGCCGGCGCGGACGGCGGGTTCGACGATCGCGGTCCGGAGTTCGTCGGCGGTCATCGGGCCGACCATCACCTGCGCGTCGGTGAGCGCCTCGACCAGACCGGCGTGACGGCAAAGGTGACCGTAGAAATCCGCGCGGACACCGAGGACGACCCGCGTCCCGTGCTCGTCGCGGGAGAGCGCGAGCAGCGCGTCGACGAACTTCTCGCGTTCGGCCTGGTCCCGGCAGAGCGTGTAGACCTCCTCGAACTGATCGACGATCAGCAGCCGTCCCTCGGCGTCGATCTCCTCTTCGAGTGGATGCGCGCCGGGTGTCCGGATGACGGCCGGACGCTCGCTCACCGCCGCCAATCCGGCTCGCAGGACGGACGACTTCCCGGAACCCGAAGCGCCGAAGACACCGACGAGCCGTCGTTCCGCGAGCTTGCCGGTCAGCTCGGCGACCAGCCGCTCGCGGCCGAAGAACCGGGCGGCGTCGGCCGTCTGGAACGCGGCCAGCCCCAGGTACGGAAGCTCGGCGTCGTCGCGATCGCCCGCGGCCGCGGCGAGACCGGCCGCGACCGTGCGCCAGCGTTCCTCCCAGGCCTGGACGTCGCCGCCGCACGCGGTGACGTACGCGGTCGTCACCGCGAGGCCCGGTAGCTTCCGTCCGCCGGCGGCTTCGGAGAGCGCGGCGGCCGAGTAGCCCGCACGGGTCGAAAGCTCGCGGTACGTCGGCCCGCCGGCCTTCTCGCGAAGCTGCCGGAGATCCGCCGCGAAGCTCACGACGACGTCGTCGCCCGGCCCCAGCGGGCGCTCGCGTCTCGGCACCAGACCCCCGATCGTCGATCCGTTATCGAAGGGACATTGTTCACCGAAAACGGCCCGACACTGTACAAAAGTTCTGCGCTACAACCGATGGCGTGCCGATTCGAACCCAAGCGGTGACCGTGGTCTTCGCGGGTGTCCCCGAACCGCTCGCGTCCTCGGAGCTGGAGGTGGTCGCCCACACCCCCGACGAACGCGAAGCGGTCTGGCACGCCACGGCCCTTCGTCCGGACGTCCTCGTCCTGCCCGTTCACCCACCCGGGCTCGACGGGCTCGCCGTGACGCGCGAAGTGGCTTCCCGCGTACCGGGAACCGCCATCCTGGTCCTGACCCCGCCGGCTGACGGCGAACTCGTGATCGCCGCGATGCTCGCGGGCGCCCGCGGCGTCCTGTCCCGGAGCGCGGGGCACGACGATCTGGTCCGGTTCATCCGCGGGGTGGCGGCGGGCGCGGTCGTGTTCGGCGAGCGCGCCGCGGACCGGCTTTACGGCTTGCTGGCCGCTTCGCAGCCGATGCGGGCGTTCCCGCGGCTGACCTCACGCGAGCACGAGGTGCTCGACCTCCTGGCGGGCGGGCTGGAGATCCCGGCCGTCGCGCGACGGCTGGGACTCGCGCCCAAGACCGTGCGCAACGTCGTCTCGTCGATCCACGCCAAGGCCGGCACGGACGACCGGGAAGTGCTGCTCGCCCAAGCCCGCAACGCGGGCCTCGGGCATCACTCGTAAGTGCGGGGTGTCCTGACCAAGGACGCGACCGTGTGGATTTTGGGGCGTTGGATGACCAGAAATCCACACAGTGCCCGCCTGACCGGTCCGGTCACGACGGCCAGACCGCCGGAGGCGTGAGGGGTGTGTGGAAATGGGGACGTTGAACGTCTCTATTTCCACACACCCCTCACCCGCGGTAACACACGTCACCATTGTCCTAACCGTCAGTAGCTGCGCGGCGTCCAGACCACGCCGTTCTCGGCCCGCGTCTTCGACGAGCCGATGATCAGCAGGCAGCGCATGTCGACACTGGCCGGATCGAGGGTGCCGAGGGTGACCACGCGGACGTCCTCCTCGGGTCCGCCGACGTCACGGGCGACGACCACCGGCGTCTCCGGCGCGCGGTGCCGGAGCAGGACGTCACGGGCCTGCGCGAGCTGCGTGGTCCGCGTGCGGGACGCCGGGTTGTACAGCGCGAGCACGAGATCCGCCGCGCCCGCCGCGTCCAGCCGCCGTTCGATGATCTCCCACGGCTTGAGCCGGTCGGACAGCGAAAGCACGCAGTAGTCGTGGCCCAGCGGCGCGCCGACCCTGGACGCCGCCGCCTGGGCGGCGGTCACACCGGGCACGATCCGCACGCGGGCGCCCGCGCCGTGACCGGCGGCGACCTGCTCCAGCACCGCCGACGCCATCGCGAACACGCCGGGATCACCCGATGAGACGACGGCGACCCTGGCACCGTTCGCGGCCAGCTCCAGCGCTTCGACGGCGCGTTCGGCCTCGACGCGGTTGCCCGACGCGTGCCGCTGCTGGCCCGCGCGCTGTGGCACTCGCGCGACGTACGGGCCGTAGCCGACGACGTGCTCCGCCGCGGCCAGTTCCTCGGTCGCTTCGGGGGTCAGCCAGCCGGGACCGGCCGGGCCGAGGCCGACGACCACGACTTCGCCACCGGTATGCGTCTCCTGCTTCCTGACGGCTTCGGGTTCGTCGGCGAGCCGCGAGGCGTAGGCCGGGCTGGGCAGCAACGCCAGCGAGAAGTACGGCACCGAATCCGGGTCGACGTCGGCGAACGGCTCGACCCGCTGTGCCTGCCACGTCGCCCGTTCGACGTAGAAGGCGTCGTCCAGCTTCCCGGCTTCGGCCAGCGCCTCGCGGACGTTGCCGAACGTGCGCCCGAGTTTGAGCACCGCCGCGGCCTGCGTGTCGGCGAGGCGTCGCGCGAGTTCCGGCGCGGGCAGCGTGCCGGGCAGGATGGTGAGGACCTCGTCGCGCTGCACCAGCGGGCGGCCGAGCACGGAGGACGCCGCGCTGACCGACGTCACGCCGGGCACCACGGTCGCTTCGTAGCGGTCGGCGAGCCGTTCGTGCATGTACATGTAGGAGCCGTAGAAGAACGGGTCGCCTTCGCAGAGCACGACCACGTCGCGTCCGGCGTCGAGGTGCTCGGCCAGCCGCTTCGCGCTCAGTTCGTAGAAATCGGCGATGGCGCCTTCGTAGCCGCCGGGATGGTCGGTGGTCTCGGTGGTGACCGGGTAGACCAGCTTCTCCTCGATCTGGCCGTCCCGCAGATACGGTTCGGCGACCGAACGCGCGATGCTCCGGCCGTGCCGCGCGCTGTGATAGGCGATGACGTCGGCCTCGCCGATCAGCCGGGCGGCCTTGACCGTCATCAGTTCCGGGTCACCGGGCCCGAGCCCGACACCCCAGAGTTTCCCGAGCCCGCTCATTCGACCTCACTCGCCATCGCGTTGATCGCGGCGACGGCCATCGCGCTGCCGCCGCGGCGTCCGTGCACCACCAGGTACGGGGCGGGTGCCCGCTTCGCGAGCTCCACTTTGGACTCGGCGGCGCCGATGAAGCCCACCGGGACCCCGATGATCGCCGCCGGGGCACCGACCCCCTCTTCCAGCAGTTCCAGCAGGCGGAACAACGCGGTGGGCGCGTTGCCGATCGCCACCACGGACCCGGGCAGCTTGTCGCGCCACAGCTCCAGCGCGGCCGCGGACCGGGTGGTGCCCATCCGCTCGGCCAGCCCCGGCACCTTCGGATCGGACAGCGTGCACAGCACCTCGTTGGCGGCAGGCAAACGTTTGCGGGTCACCCCGGAGGCGATCATGTTCGCGTCGCACAGGATCGGCGCGCCCGCTTCGAGCGCGGCGCGGCCGGATTCCACCACGTCCAGGCTGTAGCGGAGATCGTCGACGAGGTCGACCATCCCGCACGCGTGGATCATCCGCACGGCCAGCACCGCGACGTCGTCGGGGAGGATCGCGAGATCCGCCTCCTCACGGATGGTGGCGAACGAATGCCGGTAGATCTCGGCCCCGTCCCGGATGTAGTCGATCACTGCTGCCCCTTCAATTCGGCGCTGTCTTTCTTCGCCAACCACTCAGTCAGCTCGCCGACCGGGACGAAGGCCCCGTCGACCAGATAACCGTCCTCCGTCGCGAGCACGTCGACGTGCTCGCGCGCGGGCTTTCCGCATCGCCGTTCACACCCGGCGAAATGGGCTCGCGGCGTCCGTCCGACCCGGACCGCGTCGGCCCGCACGTCGGCGAGCGACTTCGCGCAGCCCGGCTGCCCGACGCAGGCACTGATCCCGAGCGACGGCTCACCCGGATCGGTGATCAGCCCCGGTTCCGCTTCCACGGGGCCGAGAACCAGGATCGACCGCCACGGGGTGACCACGGCGTTCCCTGCCTTCGCGATCTTGCGCGCCTGCGCCGAAGTGAGCCTGCCGAAAACGGGGGCGACCCCGGTCGCCTCCCCGATCGGCCCGATCGGAAGACCGGGGTTCACCGGGAACCTCCGCGGCTCCACGGTTTCGCCTGGTATGCCCTCGATCAGCGTCTTCGTGTCGGCGAGTTCGCTGACCCGCCAAGCCGTTCCCCGCGTTCGAAGGAACGCTCGCGCGACCGAGAGCAGGGTCTCGACGGCGTGTTCGGCAGAGACCCGCAGGCCGGTGTCTTCGCCGGCGAGCAGCACGGCTCCGTCGCGCCAGCAGACGTCGGCACCTTCCCCCGCGACGTCGCCCTGGCCACCGTCGAGGGCGAAGAGGAAGCGTCCCGGAAGTTCGGCCAGCTCAGGGACGGCACACAGCGCCTCGTCGAGCGCCGAGGCGAGCTTCTGGGCGATACCGCTCAGCGGCGACGCGAGGATGTTGCGGACCCGTTCGTGCGACGGCGAAGGCAGGAGCCCCGCCGCGGCGAGCCTGCCCGCGAGACCCGCCCGGGTGACGCCGCGCAGCTGCACGTTTCCGCGGGAAGTCAGGTGGAGGGCGCCGTCCCCGAGGTCGTCGGCGGCGTCCGCGAGCGCATCGAACTGGGCCGAGGTGATGGCGCCGCCGGGCAGCCGGACCCTGGCGAGCGGACCGTCGGCGGCGTCGTGCGTGGCGAAGACACCAGGGCACGCGTCGGCTCGGACACGTGCGCTCGTGGACATGCGCTCACTGTAGATGCCCCCTTCGAGCGAGAGTATGTCTCAGATCATATGTAGTAGATGTGCTACATTCGATCGCAGCACTGAGATGGGGGTGACCAATGAGAGATCCACACGACGTGATGATCTCCGTCAAAGATCTCCGCATGCGGTACGGGACGAACGACGTCCTCCACGGCGTCGACTTCACCGCGCATCGGGGCGAGGTGATCTGCCTGCTTGGCCCGAACGGCGCGGGCAAGACCACGACGATCGAGATCCTCGAAGGCTTCCGGATGCGGTCGGAGGGCGAGGTCAGCGTGCTGGGCACCGACCCGGCGCACGCGGACGAGAACTGGAGGGCGCGGCTGGGGGTCGTCCTCCAGGCCTGGCGCGACCACGCGAAATGGCGGGTGCGCGAACTGCTGGAACACCTGGGCGGCTACTACGCGCCGTACTCAACGGACCGCATCAAGCGGCCGTGGGATCCGGACGAACTGGTCGCCGCGGTCGGCCTGACCGAGCACGCGGACAAGAAGGTCCGGATGCTCTCCGGCGGGCAGCGGCGACGGCTCGACGTCGCGATCGGCATCGTCGGCCGTCCGGAACTGCTGTTCCTCGACGAGCCGACCGCCGGACTGGACCCGGAGGCGCGGCGCGAGTTCCACGAACTCGTGCACCGGCTGACCGATGACGACGACACGACGATCCTGCTGACCACGCACGACCTCGACGAGGCCGAGAAACTGGCAGACCGGATCCTCATCCTGAACCACGGCCGCATCGTCGCCGACGGTTCGGCCGACGCGCTGAGCAGGCAGATCGCCGGCGAGGCGGAGGTGCGCTGGACACTGGACGGACAGCGGTTCGTGCACTCGACCACGGAATCGACGAAGTACGTGCACGAACTGTTCAAGCAGCACGGGGACGCCATCGGCGACCTGGAGGTCCGGCGGGCGTCACTCGAAGACACGTACATGACCCTGGTCCGCAAGGCCGAATCCCTCGAGGCGGTGGGCGCGCGATGAACACGGTTCAGCACAGTGTCCGGCTGGGCGTCCGGCGCGGCTGGCTCGAAGCCCGCCAGATGATGACCAACCGGGAAGACCTCTTCAACACCTTCCTCTTCCCGGCGATCTTCGTGCTCGTCATGTTCTTCATGCGCGGCGCGAAACTGCCGGGCACGGAGTTCTCGCTCGGCGCCGCCACCGTGCCGAGCGTGCTGGGCGCGTCGATCGTGTTCAGCGGCATGCTCGGGATGGCGGGCGTCCTCGCCGTCGAACGTGAAGACGGCACGCTCCTGCGCGCCAAGGCCACCCCGAACGGCATGATCGGCTACCTCGTCGGCAAGGTCGTCACGGTGTCGTTGAACACGATCGTCTCGATCGTGCTGGTACTGATCCCCAGCCTGATCCTGTTCGACGGCATCGCGCCCGGCGGACTGACGTCGTGGCTGGGCTTGGCGTGGGTGCTGGTACTCGGCCTGCTCGCCACCATGCCGATCGGCGCGATCTTCGGCTCGCTGACCTCGAACGCGCGCAGCATCGGGCTGATCATGCTGCCGACACTGGGTATCGGCGCGATCTCCGGGATCTTCTACCCGATCACCGCGCTGCCGGAATGGCTGCAGTACATCGGGCAGGTGTTCCCGATGTACTGGCTCGGCCTTGGCATGCGGTCGGCGCTCCTGCCGGACTCGACGGTGATGGTCGAGATCGGGCAGTCCTGGCGGCCCTGGGAGACCCTCGGCGTGCTGTCGGTGTGGGCCGTGATCGGATTGACGCTGGCCCCGGTCGTCCTGCGGCGCATGGCGCGGCGCGAGTCCGGGTCCTCGGTGGCGGAACGACGGGAAAAGGCGATGCAGCGAATTGGCTAGTTCATGAGCGAGGTCGTTTACAACCGGATCGCGATGTTACGGGCGGAACGGGGTATCTCCCGCCGCGAACTCGCCGATGCGCTGGGCGTGCATTACCAGACCATCGGCTACCTCGAACGCGGCGAGTACAGCCCGAGCCTCTACCTCGCCCTGCGGATCGCGGAGTTCTTCGAGGTGGCGGTGGAGATCATCTTCTCCACCGCCCCTTTCCCGCGGATAGGTGACTCTTCGTCGGAGCGGTCGGCGTGAGCTTGTTGGAGCGGGCACACGCCCATGCCGTCCGGCTGGGCCACGATCGGATCGGCGGCGAGGAACTCCTGCTCGCTCTCCTCGACGACGGCGCGGGATACGCACTGCCCGGTGCCTTGGCGATTTCTCGCGACGTCCTCGTGTGGCAACTGGAGAAAGCGGCTCGCACGGATCCGTCACCGGCCGCCGGGACCGTGGACGGTCATCCGGTCACCGCCGAAGTCCGCGAAGTGCTGCGGCACTCCGGCGTGCTCGAACTGGTCACCGGACTGCTGTCCACCGGTGGTGGACCGGCCCGCGTCCTGGGCGAACACGGTGTGACGGAGGAACGGTTGCGGGAGGCCTACGCCCGGATCTGGGCTCCCTTCCTCGACGAGAACGCCGCCTGGGGCAGTTCGCCGTTACGCGACCCCACCGAACCGCCGACCGAGATCGACCTGCTGACCTCTCGGATCGCCGAACTCCGGCGACGCAAGGAATCGGCCGTCGACGCTCAGGAGTTCGCCCAGGCCGCAGTCATCCGCGACGAGGAGAAACCGCTCGTTCGCCGACGGTCCGAACTCATCCGGGAATGGGCCGCGACCGTCGATCCGGTCGATCTCGCCGAGGCGGTCGTTTCGCTGCGAGAACAGGTCGCGATGCTTCGAGAGCCTCGCGATTAGCCGACTAATCGCGGGCTTTGAGGGTAAGGAAAAGGCCACAGGCCACGAAATCGACTTGAGCAGCTAGGGGTTTCTCGCAGTTAGTCGGCTAATTGCGAGACTCACTCAGAGCGAATCGACCGACCGTCCGATTCATCCGTCAGTGTTGTTTTGCGCGTTTCGCTGGTCGCTTAAAATTACGAACACATGTTCGGTTGATTTGCGGTATTTTTGAGGGGTGTCCGAGACCTTCCTTCCCGAGTTGCCGCAAGAACTGTGGCGCGCCGGCAAGCTGGAGCTTGCCCATGGTGTGCAGCAGTCGTTGCGGGTGATTCGGATGGCCATTGCCGGGTTGGGGCAGTTTCTGGCGGAGATCGAGGCTCGGGGCCCCAAGGACCTGTACGGGCACGGCACTACGGCTGGTTGGTTCGCAGAGATGGCGGGGTTGTCGCGTGCCGAGGCGGGTGCGGTGGTGAAGCGGGCGATCGCCCTGAACCCCACCCGTGCCTTGGACGGCACGGAGGTTCCCGCCGTGGCGCCCGCGACCGCCGCTGTCGCTGCGGAGGGCTTGGTCGGGGACGAGCGGATCGATCAGATCCTGGAGATCTTGAAGAGTCCTGGCGATCGCCTGCCCGGATCAGCCCGGCACCAGCGGCTACCGCACCCTGGTGAACGTCACCATCAGCCTCGACGAACTCAAGTCCGGCCTCGGGACCGCGTGCCTGGACTTCGTCGGCACGATGACCGCCCGGGAAGCCCGCCTCGCCGCCTGCGACTGCCTGATGCTGCCGGTCGTGATGAGCGCCGCCGGAGAACCTCTCGACGTCGGGCGGCTGCGGCGGTTCGTCACCCCAGGCCAACGACGTGCGCTGAACATCCGCGACGGTGGCTGCGCGTTCCCCGGGTGTCATCGGAAACCCAAGAACTGCCACGCCCATCACGTCGTGCACTGGTCAGACGGCGGACCGGCGGATCTCCGGAATCTCGTGCTGCTGTGCGGTTTCCACCACCGGTTGATCCACCACGCCGACTGGGCAGTCCGCATGGCCACCGACGGGCTACCGGAGTTCATCCCGCCTCAGTACCGAGATCCGCTCCGACAACCCCGGCGCAACACCCTGCATCACGTCTGAATCCCGAGGAACCCGCCACACCGGCGACGGGCTCGGCATGCCCACGCCCGGGCCTCCGTGAAAAAACCCTTCACTGTCTACCGATTCTTCCTTCAGCGCGATGACCTCGGCGTGCTGACCGAACCCGTCGCTTCGGATCACGATGAAAGGCACTATGTCGGCATGGCCGACGACATTCCCACCGTGACGATCAAGCTCTGGAGATCCGATGCCGTGGTGTTGTTCGACTGGTTGATGAGCACAGATCTGGACAGCGTCCCGATCACCCACCCGGCCCAGAAGCAGGCGCTGATGGATCTGCTGACTCGCCTGGAGCACGAGACCGAAATCCCCGGCGTCACGCAGGAGCAGATCGATATGGCCCAAGCCGAGGTCGCGCGCGACATGGCGTGGTAGGCGGCACGCGCCCCCAGAGAAACATGAAGACCTCCTCATCCGTCCTTAACGGACGATTCAGGAGCGCGCCACAAGCTGGTCACCGTGACCGCCTACACCTACACGACCCGAGCGACACCGAAGCCGCCGGAACCCAAGAGCCAAAAGGCTTCCAAGAACAGCAAGACATGGCTGATCGCGGCCGCGGCCATCGCGGCGTCGGCCACCGCGCTGATACCGGACGGACCGACCTGGCAAGGCGCACTGGTACTGGCCGTCTTCACCGCGGCCGTAGGCGCATGGGTACTGACCAGCCTGGACGACACGTGGGTCGCGCTCGCGGCGGTCGCCGTCCTGGCCGTGACCGGGGTCCTGACGCCCGACGACCTGTTCGCCACCCTCGGCGCGGATCTGGTGTGGCTGCTGATCGCGGCGTTCGTGCTGGCGGCCGGGCTGACCGCTTCGGGGCTGGTCGACCGGTTCGTGGCCGTGTTGCCGGCGCGGGCGCGGTCGGTGCGGGGGCTGGCGCATCTGTCGACGGTCGCGTTGGTGGTCTCGTCGCTGGCGGTCCCCTCGACGTCGGGGCGGGCGGCGCTGGCGGTGCCGGTGTTCACCGCCTTGGCGAGCGCGCTCCCGCGGATGGCCAAGGCGCTCTCAGTGCTGTTCCCGACGGTGGTGTTGCTGTCGGCGGTCTCGACGCTCATCGGCGCGGGCGCGCATCTGGTGGCCGACCAGCTCCTGCGTGAAGCGACCGGCGACGGCATCGGCTTCCTGCGCTGGCTGGTGCTGGGCCTGCCGCTGGCGGCGGTCTCGTCCCATCTCGCGGCCGAGGTCGTCCTGCGGCTGTTCACCACGCGCGAGGACCGCCGTGCCCGCTTCGACCTGCGCGCGCGGTTCCCGCCGCGGGGGCCGTGGACGCGGACGGAGCGGTTCGCGGCGGTGACCACCGGTGTGGTGCTGGTGCTGTGGTGCACCGAATCGTGGCACGGCCTGCCGCCCGCGCTGGTCGGGCTCATCGGCGCACTGGCGATGTGCGTGCCGCCGCACCAGGTCACCACGGGCACGGCGCTGAAGACCGTGCCGTGGTCGCTGCTGCTGTTCACCGCCGCGACGGCCGCGCTGGGCAGCGCACTGGTCGGCTCGGGGGCGGCGGCCTGGGTGGCTGACGTGGCCTTGAGTCCTGCCAGGGGCGCACCGCCGTGGGTGGTGCTGGCGGTGGTGATCGTGGTGAGCACGGCCGCGCATCTGGCGGTGCAGTCCCGGTCTGCGCGGTCTTCGGTGCTGGTGCCGGTGGTGATCCCGCTCGCCGCGGCCACCGGGCTGGCCCCGGCCGCGGCGGTGTTCGCGTCCACCGCGGCGGCGGGGTTCTGCCACACCCTGACCTCGTCCGCCAAACCCGTCGCCCTGTTCTCCGGCATCGACGGCGTGCCGACCTATTCGCCCCGCGACCTCCTCCGGCTTTCGGCCGTGCTCGCGCCGCTGCACGTGGTCGTCGTCGCCGTCTTCGCCTTGCTCGTCTGGCCTCGTCTTGGCCTTCCGCTCGTGCCGTGAACAACCAGGAGGAAGTCATGCGGATCGTCGTCGCCCCCAGTGGGTTCAAGGAAAGTCTCGGCGCCGAAGCGGCCGCCGACGCCATCGCCGAGGGGGTGCTGCGGGTCGTCCCGTTCGCGGAGATCGACCGTGTCCCGCTGGTGGACGGCGGGGAGGGCTCGGCCGTCGCGCTGGCCGGGAGCACCGGCGGGACGGTGGTGGACACCGTCGTCACCGGTCCGGTCGGGCTGCCGGTGCGCTCCCATTTCGCGATTCTCGGCGACGGGTCGACGGCGGTGGTCGAGATGGCGGCGGCCGCGGGCCTGCGCCTGGTGCCCGCCGACCGCCGCGATCCCGGGCGCACCACCAGCCGGGGCGTCGGCGAGCTGATGATCGCCGCGCTCGACTCGGGTTGTGCCTCGGTGCTCGTCGGCTGCGGCGACTCCGGCGTGTCCGACGGCGGGGCCGGGGCACTCCAGGCGCTGGGCGCACGGGTGCTCGATCGCGCCGGACAGGAGGTCGGCCCCGGCGGGGCGGAACTGGCGCGGGCCCGGCATATCGACGTCGCCGGGCTGGATCCGCGACTGGCGGACACCGAACTGCGCCTGGCGGTCAACCCGCACAACGTGCTGTGCGGCCCGCGCGGCGTGGCCAGGGTGTTCGGCCCGCAGAAGGGCGCCACTCCCGAGCAGGTTGAAAAGCTGGCGACGGCGCTGGACAACTGGGCCGACGTCCTGCGCCGCGACCTGGGCGCCGACGTCGCGCTCGTGCCCGGTTCCGGCGCCTCCGGCGGTCTCGGCGCGGGTCTGTGCGCCGTGCTGGGTGCCCGCCTGCTGCCGCGGTTCGAGGTGCTGCTGGACCACGTCGACCTCGACGCCCGGCTGGCCGCGGCCGATCTCGTGGTCACCGCCGAAGGCACGATCGACGCCCAGACCCCGCACGGGAAGGTACCCGCCGAGGTGGCTCGCCGGGCCAAGGCGCACGGGAAGCCGGTGGTCGCGCTCGCCGGCCGGATCGGCATGGACGCCGACACCACCTACGCCGTCGGCATCGACGCCTTCCAGGCCATCCAGCCGGGCCCGGTGGACCTCGACGAGGCGATCCTGCGTGGCGCGGAATTCCTGACGGACGCCGCCGAGCGGATGCTGCGGATCGTGCTGGTGGGCACCCGCCTCTCAGCGCCCGTTATGTGAAGATTCCTTCATCTTGTCCTCATCTTCGCCACATCGACGACCGGAAGGGTGAAGCCATGGCCCGCTCGCGTATCGCCCTGCTCGCCGCCGCCGTGGCGCTCCCGCTCGGCGCGGCGGCGGTCACCTGGGCCTGGCCGGAGCCGCCCGCGCCGCGGGCGCCGATCGAGGTGAAACTGAGGGATCACCCGGCACCGGCCCCACCGCCGACCAGCAGTTCCACGCCGGTGGTCGTGCCACCGCCACCGGTGGTCCCGCCCGGCGACGACCAGGACGACGACGGGCAGAGCGACGACAGTGACGACTGAATCCCCGCGACGGCCCAGGATGCGGGCGGTCCCCGCGCGGATCCGGATCATGGGCTGGCTGCTGCTGCTCGTCGCCGTGGTGACGGTGGCGACGACGCTGGTCACGTACAACCTGCTGCTGCGCGAGGTGGACAGCGACGTCAACGCCGCGCTCGAACAGGAAGCCGCCGAACTGGGCCAGGTACTGGAAGAAGGCGTGGACCGCGCCACCGGGCAGCCGTTCCCGGACGTGCGGTCCGCGCTGTCGGCGCATCTGCGGCGCCAGTACGTCGACGACGACGAAGTGGTGCTGGCCTGGACACCGTCGTCCGGGCCGATCCTGCAGGACCGGGAGGAACCGTTCCGGCTCGGCGAGAGCCCGGGGCTGCTGAACCCGATCCTCGCCGACCCGGCACGCAGCGGCAGCGTCGAGACCCCCGCCGGGGAGATGCGCTGGATCCGCGTCGACGCGTCCGGCACCCGAGAGGGTGACCGGGGTTCTTTCGTCGTCGGCTACTTCGTGGATCGCGACCGCGCCGAAATCGCCACCACCGTGCGGACCCTGCTGTTCGTCGGCCTGCTCGGGCTGGTCCTGGCCGGGGCCGCGGCGTGGCTGGTCGCCGGGCAGATCCTCGCCCCGGTGCGGCTGGTCCGCCGCGCCGCCGCCGAGATCACCGAACACGACCTGACCCGCCGCATCCCGGTGGACGGCCGTGACGACGTCGCGGCGCTCGCCGAACAGTTCAACGCCATGCTCGACCGGCTCGACCTCGCGTTCGCCACCCAGCGGCGGTTTCTCGACGACGCCGGCCACGAACTGCGGACCCCGATCACGATCGTGCTCGGCCATCTCGAACTGCTCGACGACGATCCCGTCGCGCGGGCCGAGGCGATCCGGCTGTGTGTCGACGAACTCGACCGGATGAACCGCATCGTCGGCGATCTCCTGCTGCTGGCCAAGGCCGAGCAGCCCGACTTCGTCACCCTCGCGCCCACCGACGTCACCGAGCTGACCAGCGATCTCTACGCCAAGGTCCGCACCATCGGCGACCGTCGCTGGCGGCTGGAGGCACTCGGTGAGGGCCAGGTGGCGCTCGACGAGCAGCGGACGACCCAGGCCGTGGTGCAGCTGGCCCAGAACGCCGTCCAGCACACCGAGGACGGCGACGAGATCCTGATCGGCTCGGCCGTGACCGAGGACACGGTGTCGTTCTGGGTGGCCGATCACGGCCCCGGGGTGCCGCAGGAGGACGCCGAACGGATCTTCCAGCGGTTCAACCGGGGGCCGTCGGGCGGCCACCGGAGCGGGGCCGGGCTCGGACTGGCGATCGTGCGCGCCATCGCCGAAGCTCAGCACGGGCTGGTGCGCCTGGAGTCGGCACCGGGCCTCGGCGCCAGGTTCACCATTGAAATCCCTGTTCACGCAGTCGAAGGAGGCACGCCGTGGCCCGTATCCTGATCGCCGAGGACGAGGAGCGCATCGCCTCGTTCGTCCGCAAAGGACTCATCGCCAACGGTTTCACCACCACCGTGGTCGCCGACGGTGAACAGGCCCTCCAGTACGCCCTCGGCGACGGCTACGACCTGCTGGTCCTCGACCTCGGCCTGCCTTCCCGCGACGGCCTGTCCGTACTGCGGACCCTGCGCGAACACCACAACACGACGCCGGTGGTCATCCTGACCGCGCACGATTCGCCCCAGACCACCCTGGCCGGCCTCGAGGGCGGCGCCGACGACTACATGGCGAAACCGTTCCGTTTCGACGAGCTGCTGGCCAGGATCAGGCTCCGGCTGCGCCGCACCGAACTCGTGGCCGAGACCACGGTGCTGCACGCGGGCCCGTTGTCTCTGGACCTGCGCACGCGCCGCGCGGACGTCGACGGCACCGGCGTGGAGCTGACCTCACGCGAGTTCGCGCTCTTGGAGCTGTTCATCCGCCACCAGGGCCAGGTGCTCACCCGTGAGCAGATCCTCTCCCACGTGTGGGGTTACGACTTCGACCCCGGCTCCAACATCGTCGACGTCTACGTCCGCACGCTGCGGCGCAAGATCGGCGCCGGCCACATCCGCACCGCCCGCGGCATGGGGTACGCGTTCGACCCCGGCTACACATCACCTTGACTCCCGCCGGACCGCACCGGAGAGTGAAGTCCGAACCCACGCGTCGGCAGGTGGAGGAACCCGGTGAGAGTCCGGGGCGGTCCCGCCACTGTCACCCCTCCCGGTCAAGGAGGGGAAGCCAGGAACTCCGGCCGGCGCGACCGCACGACCCGGGGCGCGGACACCCCGAGTGAGGAATGCTGTGATCCTGCTTCTGTCCACTTCGGACACCGACCTGCTCAGCGCCCGGTCCAGCGAAGCCGACTACCGGCTGGCGAACCCCGCCCGGCTCGATCTGGCGGAGCTACCGGCCCTGCTCGAAGGCGCTCCGATCGTCGTCGTCCGGATCCTCGGCTCCGAACGCAGCTGGCAGGAGGGGCTCGACACGGTCCGCGCGAGCGGCGCGCACGTGGTGGTCCTCGGTGGTGAGCAGACGCCGGACGCGCAGCTGATGAAGCTGTCCACGGTCCCGGCGGGCACGGCGGCGGAGGCGCACGCGTACCTCGCGCAGGGCGGGCCCGAAAACCTCACCCAGCTGCACCGCTTCCTGAGCGACACGCTCCTTCTGACGGGTGACGGCTTCGAGCCGCCTGCGGTGCAGCCGCTCTGGGGTGTCCTGGAGCGCGAGCCCAAGACCACCGAGGGTCCGGTCATCGCGATCCTCTACTACCGGGCGCATCACCTGTCCGGCAACACCGAGTTCGTCCACGCCCTCTCCGACGCCGTCGAGGACGCCGGGGGCCGCGCGCTCCCGATCCACTGCGCGTCCCTGCGCACCCGCGAGCCGGAGATGATGGCCGAGCTGGCCAAGGCCGACGCGCTCCTGGTCACCGTGCTGGCCGCCGGCGGTACCCGGCCGTCCGAGGTCGGCGCGGGCGGCGACGACGAGGCGTGGGACGTCGCCGAGATGGCCGCGCTCGACATCCCGATCCTCCAGGCGCTGTGCCTGACCAGCGACCGCGAGACCTGGTCCGCGAACGACGACGGCCTCTCGCCGCTCGACGCGGGCAACCAGATGGCCGTCCCCGAGTTCGACGGCCGCCTCATCACCGTCCCGTTCTCGTTCAAGGAGATCGACGACGACGGCCTCCCCAAGTACGTGCCGGACGCCGAACGCGCGTCCCGCGTCGCGAAAATCGCGCTGGCCCACGCGCGGTTGCGCCACACTCCCCCGCCGGAACGCCGGATCGCGCTGATGCTGTCCGCGTACCCGACGAAGCACTCCCGCGTCGGCAACGCCGTCGGTCTCGACACGCCCGCGTCCGCGATCGAACTGCTGCGCCGCATGCGCGACCGGGGCTACGACCTCGGCGAAGATCCGTTCCCCGGAGTCGAGCCCACCGGCACCGACCAGCCCGACGGGGACGCGCTGATCCACGCGCTCATCGCCGCGGGCGGCCAGGATCCGGAGTGGCTCACCGAGGAACAGCTGTCCGGCAACCCGATCCGCGTCCCGGCCGACAAGTACCGCGAGTGGTTCGCCGAGCTGCCCGCGGAACTGCGCGAGGGCATGGAGGAGCACTGGGGCCCCGCGCCCGGCGAACTCTACGTCGACAACGGCGACATCGTCCTGGCGTCCCTGCGATCGGGCAACGTCATCCTGATGATCCAGCCACCGCGCGGCTTCGGCGAGAACCCGGTGGCGATCTACCACAATCCGGATCTCCCGCCGAGCCACCACTACCTGGCCGCGTACCGCTGGCTGGAGGAGGAATTCGGCGCGCACGCCGTCGTCCACCTCGGCAAACACGGCTCGCTGGAATGGCTTCCCGGCAAGACCGCGGGTCTCTCGGACTCGTGCGCGCCGGACGCCGTCCTGGGCAATCTGCCGCTGATCTACCCGTTCCTGATCAACGACCCCGGCGAGGGCGCGCAGGCGAAACGGCGCGCGCACGCCACGATCGTCGACCACCTGATCCCGCCGATGGCCCGCGCCGAGAGCTACGGCGACATGGCCCGCCTGGAGCAGCTTCTCGACGAGCACGCCAACATCGCCGCGATGGACCCGGCCAAGCTGCCCGCGGTCCGCGCGCAGATCTGGACGCTCATCCAGGCCGCCAAACTGGACCACGACCTCGGTGTCGAGGAACGCCCGCACGACGCGGAGTTCGACGACTTCCTGCTGCATATCGACGGCTGGCTGTGCGAGGTCAAGGACGCGCAGATCCGCGACGGCCTGCACATCCTCGGCGCAGCACCGGAAGGCAAGGCGCGGATCAACCTCGTACTCGCCATGCTGCGCGCCCAGCAGATGTGGGGCGGCAAACAGGGCGCGGTCCCCGGTTTGCGTTCTGCCTTGGGGCTCAAGGAGAACAGCGACGCCCCGCTGTCCGAAGTGGACGCCATCGAGCAGACGGCCCGCTCACTCGTCGAGGCGATGGAAGCCCGCGACTGGTCCCCCGCCGCGGTCGCCGAAGTCGTCGCCGAGGTGCCGGAACACCAGGAGGTCGCCCGCGTACTGACCTTCGCCGCCACCGAGATCGTGCCGCGGCTGGCGGGCACAGGCGCCGAGATCGACGCCGTGCTCCACGCGCTCGACGGCGGCTACATCCCGGCAGGCCCCAGCGGTTCTCCCCTGCGTGGCCTGATCAACGTGCTGCCGACCGGCCGCAACTTCTACACCGTCGACCCGAAGGCCATCCCGAGCCGTCTCGCCTGGGAGACCGGGCAGGCGCTCGCGGACTCGCTTCTCCGCCGCTACAAGGAGGACACCGGCGACTGGCCGCGTTCGGTCGGCCTCTCGGTGTGGGGTACGTCGGCCATGCGCACGTCGGGTGACGACGCGGCGGAAGTCCTTGCCTTGCTGGGTGTCCAGCCGATCTGGGACGAGGCTTCGCGACGGGTCACCGGCATCGAGGCGATCCCGCTCGCCGAACTCGGCCGCCCGCGGATCGACGTCACCGTCCGGATCAGCGGGTTCTTCCGCGACGCCTTCCCGCACGTGATCACCTTGCTGGATGACGCCGTCCGCCTGGTGGCGAACCTCGACGAGCCGGAGGAGCAGAACTTCGTCCGCGCCCACGCCCGCGCGGATCTGGCCGCGCACGGCGACGAACGCCGGGCCACCACGAGGATCTTCGGCTCCAAGCCCGGCGCGTACGGCGCGGGCCTGCTGCCGCTGATGGATTCCGGAAACTGGCGTGATGACAAGGATCTCGCCGAGGTCTACGCGGTCTGGGGCGGCTTCGCCTACGGCCGCGACCTCGACGGAAAGCCCGCGCGCGAGGACATGGAGAACTCGTACAAGCGGATCGTGGTGGCGGCCAAGAACACCGACACCCGTGAGCACGACATCGCCGACTCCGACGACTACTTCCAGTACCACGGCGGGATGATCGCGACGGTCCGCGCGCTCACCGGCACCGCGCCCGCGTCCTACGTCGGCGACAGCACCACCCCGGACGCCGTCCGCACGCGCACCCTCGGCGAGGAGACCGCCCGCGTCTTCCGCGCCCGCGTGGTCAACCCGCGCTGGCTGGCGGCGATGCGCAAGCATGGCTACAAGGGAGCTTTCGAGCTGGCGGCGACCGTCGACTACCTCTTCGGTTTCGACGCCACCGCCGGGGTGGTCGGCGACTGGATGTACGAGAAGCTGACCGAGTCCTACGTGCTCGACGAGGTAAACCAGGAGTTCCTGCGGCAGGCCAATCCGTGGGCATTGCGCGGCATCATCGAACGGCTGAACGAGGCGGCCGACCGGGGACTCTGGGCGGAGCCGGACGCTGATCTTTTGGCTCAGCTGCGTGAGGTCTACCTCTCGCTGGAGGGCGACCTCGAATCCTGACATCACCCGCTGGAGCGGCCCCGTGGCACTCCCGGCGGTACCACTGTCATATGCGCAGAACTTAGCGTGACAAGGGCGGTGGGACGTCAATGATCGGGAGGACAGCGATGATCAAGCGTCTGTTGAAGGTCGTGCTTCGCCACGGTTGCTGCTCGGCGTGCACCGGTCTGGGCTGCGGCTGCTGCGACGCCTGCAAGTAGAAGTTCAGAGGTGGACACCCGGGATATGGGTGTTCGCGCGGCGGACGTCGGCGGCGAGGGCGGGTACCTCGATCACCCGGCGTCCGGCCGCTTCCAGCGTTTCGGCGCCGACGCAGTCGACGAACACCGACGGCTCGCGCCAGGCGAAAACGACGCGAGGGATGCCAGCGTCGAGTATGAGCTGGGTGCAGCTTCGCGGATGCGACGTCCGCGAGCTGCACGGCTCCAGCGACGTGTACATCGTCGCCTCCGCCAGCCTCGGATCTCCCGGTTCGAGTTTGGCGAGGGCGGCTTCTTCCGCGTGGTTGGCGGGATCGCCGTCCCCCGAGTAACCGGTGGAGATCACTTCGCCGTCGGCGGCCGTGATGACGGCACCGACGCGGAACGTGCGCGGCGGGCAGTTCTCGGCCAGCGCGATGGCCTCCCGCAACCGCCGGATGTCCACTTCGGACGGTTCTGGTGTCGCGTGGTACTCCAGGACGGCGATGTCACCCAGCCTCGTGCTTTCGACCAGGGTCAGCCCACGCGGGAAGGCACCAGGGCCGACGAAACGCGGGGCGCGTGGGTCGCCGACGAAGAACGGCGCTATCGCCAGGTGGAGTTCGTCGACCAGACCTTCGGTGAGGAACTGGGTGTGGATCGCGCCGCCGCCTTCGACCATCAGCCGCCGCACCCCGCGCGCGAAGAGATCCGCCAGCATTTCGCTCAGGCCGGACGTTTCGACGACGGTCGCCTTCACTCCCGTGACGACGCCGGGAGGCGCGTAGACCAGCTTGTCGGCTTCACCGACGGTGAAGAACTGTGCCGCCGGATCGAGTGATCCGCTCCGCGTGAGGGTGACCTTGACCGGTTGTTCCGGACGTCCCTCCGCGACCCTTTTCGCGACGAGCTCCGGCGAACGGATCAACAGGCGCGGGTTGTCCGCGCGGACCGTGTTCGCGCCGACGAGGATCGCGTCCGACGCCGCGCGCAGACCGTCCACCCTGGCCCAGTCCTCCTCGTTGGACAGCACCAGCCGGGTGTCGCTCGCGTCGTCGAGGTAGCCGTCGAGGGAGACCGCGGCGGACAGCAGGACATGAGGGCGTTCGGTCACGTCCGCCAGTATGCCCCGGCCGATCGCGGGTCGCCGAGGTGACGGACGGTGGGGGCTGAGTCGAGGACCTCCGTTGCCGGAATTCGGCAACGGTTGGGCGTGGGATCCGGGGACGGTCCGGTGTCCCGTGATCGGAGTCGACACACCGGCGCCATCGCCACAACACGACAACGACTGCCCGCGGCATCCTGGAACCACCCGACGTCACGCGACCGAGACCAACACACCCGCACCATCGCCGAAAATCGACAACAATAGCCCGCAGGAACCGGGAGCCTTCCGAACTCGCGCGATCGAAATCGACACACCGGTGCCATCGCCACAACACGGCAACGACTGCCCGCGGGATCCGCGGGACCTCCCATACAGCGCGATAACGGTCGACACAACCGCGACTGTCACCCGACGATACGAGAAGCCCTGAATTCAAGGACAGCACTCAAGAAATCCCGTCTGCGCGTTGCTTACCACTACCGGGCGAACGCGCACCTCCCAGATTTCCCTTGCCACCACAGGCATTACCGAAAATCGACGACGGTGACGGCAGTCGCATGATCCAGAACTGTCGGTGGGGAGTCGTAGGTTCGCCGGGTGGACACCTACCGAGCCACCGCTGTGGCGATACTCGAACAAATCACCAGCCCCGACAACCTGAAAGCCATCAATACCGCCGCGGATTCGTTGGACGACAACGAATCCGTCGCCCTCGCGAAAGCCGCGTCAGCGGGGATCGCCCGGCTGGAAGCGATCCGTTACCGCGCCCTGTCCCAGCTGAACCGGCATCGCGAAGGCGCGCGTAGCGTCACTCAGGAGGTCGCGTTCGCCCTGTCGGTGGGCGACAGGTACGCAGCCGGGCTGGTCGCCGCTGCCGACGCGTTGACCACCAGGCTGCCCCGCACCCTTGGCTTGATGGACAAGGGCCAAGTGGACGGGTTCGGCGCGATGAAAGTCGTGACGGCCACGGCATGGCTGTCCGACGAGCACGCGCTCGCCGCCGACGCCTTGCTGGAAGACCGATTGCCCGGTAAGAATGCCGAGCAGATCCGCAAAGCGGCGAACCACGCGGCGGCGACCGTCGATCGGGAGGGCGCGGACAAGCGCTGCGAGCAGGCCCGCGAAGGCCGACGGCTCGTGGTGAGTCAGGGTGAGGCGGGCGTGGCCTCGCTGGAGATCGAGGATGGCCCGGTGGAGAAGGTCACCGCCGCCTACAACCGGATCAACCGGGAGGCCCGCGCGCTCAAGACCGGCGACGAGACCCGCACTCTGGACCAGCTTCGCGCCGACGTCGCCCTCGACCTCCTATTGGGCGGCAGCGGCGGGAAAAGTGAACGGGCCGAAGTATTCCTTTATATGGACCTGTTCACCTACCTCGGCCTCAACGACGACCCGGCGGAAATGGCCGGGCACGGCCACATCCCGGCGTCGCTGGCGCGGCATATCGCGAGCGGACCCAACACGGTGCTGCGGCGGATCATCACTGACCCGCTGTCAGGCCAGGTCGCGGATCTCGGCCGGGACCGGTATCGCCCGACGGCCGGTCTTGACGAGTTCGTCCGGGTCCGCGACCGCGAATGCCGAAGACCGGGATGCCACCGGCCCGCTCAGGCCTGCGATCTCGACCACTCCATCCCGTGGCAGTTCCAGGGGAACACTGACGCCGGCGACCTCATCGACTTCTGCCGCCGCGACCATCGGCTCAAGGACGAACCCGGGTGGATCTACCGGCTGGCACCGGACGGAACCCTGACGATCACCACCCCGACCGGCCAGACCTACGACAGCACGCCTCCGCCTCTGCACACACCCCGCACCGAGAAACCACCGTTCTGACCCGGTTGCCGCGAAGGCGACGTTCAGGTGAGCCACTGGACTGCCTGCTTCCGCACTAAGTGCAGCTCTTCGAGCCGTCGTATCGCCCACCGTTCCCGTCCGGTGACGGCGTGAACATGTCGACCGCCAGCCAGACACCCACCGGACCCAGCCGCTCCCGTTCGGTGGCGCCGGTGAAGTCGCGCCGGGCCAACCCACCATTCATGACCGCTCCGTTGCCGCGAAACGGCAACCGCTCGGAAAATTCGATCGCCACGCGGCCACGCACGGGCTAGCCTGTAGCGGTGATCTTCTGAGACGAACCTGCGCCCTCATCCACCTCCTTCGCAGGGAGTCTCATGTCTTCTTCCTTGACGCTTTCCGACGTCACCTTCACCTGGCCCGACGGCACCCCGGTGTTCGAGCACCTCTCGCTCACGATCGGGGCCGGTCGCACCGGCCTGGTCGGCACCAACGGATCCGGCAAGTCCACGCTGCTCCGGCTGCTCGCCGGCGACCTCCGGGCCACGACGGGCTCCATCACCGCACCGGGTGAGCTCGGCTACCTGCCGCAGAACCTCGTCCTGGATACCGGCCGCCGCGTCGACGACGTGCTCGGGGTCACCGCGATCCGCGCGGCGATCCGGGCTGTCGAGAGCGGTTCCGCCGCCGAAGCGCACTTCGCCACCATCGGCGACAACTGGGACGTCGAGGAACGCATCCACGCGATCCTCGACCGGCTCGGCCTGGGCGCCATCCGGCTGGACCAGCGGGCGGGCGAACTGTCCGGTGGCGAACTCACGCTGCTCGGGCTGGCAGCCCTGCTGCTGCGCCGTCCCGCCGCGCTGCTGCTCGACGAGCCCACGAACAACCTCGACCTGCGAGCACGCGAACTCGTGCACCGCGAGGTGGCGAGCTGGGGCGGGATCCTCGTGGTCGTCTCGCACGATCGCGAACTGCTCTCCCTGGTCGACCGGATCGCCGAGGTCCGCGACCGCGAGGTCACCCTGTACGGCGGGAACCTCGCCGACTACGAACACGCCGTCGAGGTCGCGCAGGAGGCGGCGCGGCGGCACCTGCGCGCGGCGGAGTCCGATGTCAGACGGCAGAAACGGGAGCTGATCGAGGCCGGGACCAAACTCGCCCGTCGCGCCCGCTACGGCCAGCAGATGTGGGACCGGAAGCGCGAGCCCAAGGTGCGGATGCGCAAACGCCAGGAGGACGCGCAGATCGCGGCGGGCAAGTACCGGAATCTGCACACCGACCGGCTCGAGGACGCCGTCGAGGCGATGAAGGCCGCCGAGGAACTAGTGCGGGAGGATGCGGAGATCCGGGTCGAGCTGCCGGAAACGACGGTGGCGCGGGGAACGGACGTGCTCCGGATCGACGCCGTGCCCCGCTTCGGCCCGCCGGTGAACCTGCACGTCATGGGCCCCGAGCGGATCGCGCTCGTCGGCCCGAACGGTTCGGGCAAGACCACCCTGCTCCGCACGATCACCGGCGAAATCCCGCCGGAGTCGGGCGACGTGGGGCTGTTCGTGCCCGCCAGACTGCTCCCCCAGCGGCTCGACGTTCTCGACGAGTCGCTGTCCATTGTGGACAACGTGCGGCTGGCCGCGCCGTCGCTCACGGACAACGAGATCCGCGCGAGGCTGGCGCGGTTCCTGTTCCGGGGCAAGGCGGCCGACCGCGAGGTGGCGTCGCTGTCCGGTGGGGAACGGTTCCGCGCCACGCTGGCAACCCTCTTGCTGACCGAGCCCACACCTCGGTTGCTGCTGCTCGACGAGCCGACCAACAACCTCGACCTGGCGAGCGTGCGGCGCCTCACCGAGGCGTTGCTGGCCTACCGGGGCACGCTGATCGTCGCCAGCCACGACCGGCCGTTCCTCAAGGACATCGGCATCACAAGGCAATTAGTCCTCTGAACGCGGTAGTTGCACACGCAAGTACCGCATTCAGAGGACGAAACGCGGGAGTGGTCAGGCGTCGAAGTCCACGGTGACGGCGTCGGAGATCGGCACCGACTGACAGGTGAGCACGAAACCGGCGTCGACTTCGGCCTTCTCCAGGGCGAAGTTGCGCCGCATGTCCACCTTGCCGTCGCAGATCTTCGCCCGGCAAGTGCCGCACACCCCGCCCTTGCAGGCGAACGGCAGATCCGGGCGGTACTTCTGCGCGCCGTCGAGCAGGGAGGAGCTGCGCGGCAGCGTCATCGTCGTCGACCGGCCGTCGAGGACCAGCGTGACCTCGCTGGACGCACCCACGACGGCCGGATCGATGTGATGCACCGGCTCCGGCGGAGTGTCCACATAGAACAGTTCCTGGTGGACGCGGTCGTCGGCGACGTCCAGCGAGCGCAGCAGTTCCTGCGCGCCGGTCACCATCTCGAACGGCCCGCACAGCCACCAGTGCGCGACGTCCTCGACCGGGATCAGCACGGTGCACAGGCGCCGCAGCTTCTCCACGTCGAGCCGCCCGGTGAACAGCTCGGCCTCGCGCGGTTCACGGGAGAGCACGTGGACGAGTTCGAGCCGCGCGGGGTAGCGGTCCTTGAGATCCGCGAGGTCGTCGGCGAACATGACGGTGTCCGTCCGGCGGTTGCCGTAGAGCACGGTCACCGTGGCATCGGAATCGCTGAGCAGCGAAGACGCGATCGACAGCACCGGCGTGATCCCGGATCCGGCCGCGATCAGCACGTGATGCCCAGGAACGCTCAGGTCCGGGGAAAAGCTGCCGGTCGGCGGCGCGACCTCGACCTCGTCGCCGGGCTTCACGTCGCGCACGAGCCACGACGAGAACAGCCCGCCCGGCACCTCCCGGACGCCGACCCGCGGGGCCGCGCCGGCGGGCGCGCAGATCGAGTACGAACGGCGCTCGTCACGGCCGTCGATCTCACGGCGCAGGGTCAGCGACTGGCCAGGCTTGAAGCGAAAGGTGTCCGCGAGAGCTTCGGGAACGTCGAAGGTCACCGCGACGGCGTCGTCGCACAGGCGCTGGACGTCGGACACCTTGAGGGTGTGGAAGCCCGTGCGGCGCAGGGTGGCGGTCACGCTAGATCTCCTTGACGTGTTCGAACGGTTCGAGGCAGAACCGGCAGCGGCGCAAGGCCTTGCACGCCGTCGCGCTGAACCGGGACTGCTCTTCGGTGTCGTCGGAGCCGCAGCGCGGGCAGCGCACGGACGACACCGGCGGGCTCAGCGTGAGCGGGATCGGCCCGGTCCGCCGCGGCGCGGCGCCCGGCGGCGCGATACCCGCTTCGGCCAGTTTCCGTTTGCCGTCCTCGGTGATCCAGTCGGTGGACCAGGCGGGCTGGAGCACCGTGCGGACCTCGACCTCGCCGTACCCCGCGCCGGTCAGCGCGTGCACGAGGTCGTCGCGCATGGTGTCCATCGCCGGGCAGCCGGTGTAGGTCGGGGTGATCGCGACGACCACTCGACCGTCCTCTTCGGACACATCACGCAGCACGCCGAGGTCGGCAAGGGTGAGCATGGGCAGTTCCGGATCGGTGACCGTGGCCGCCACGGCGTACGCGGTCACCATGTCGCGTCCGGGTGTTCTCGCGCGACACTCTGCAAGGTCGCCAGCAGGAAGCCCATCCGCTCGGTGTGCACGCCGCCGCGGCCCATCCGGCCGGAAACCCCCGCGATGGCACCGATTTCGGGGCGCGTCAGCTTCGCGACGGCCAGCACCTGGTCGAGGATCGCGTCGAACTCCGGCCGCAGCGACGGCGACTCGACGAACTCGGCCTCGTGCGCCACGAACAGCTCGTCGACGTACGGCCAGACCGCGTCCAGGCCCTCCTGCATCCGCGAGTGGGACAGCTCGGTGCCGTCGCCGAGCCGCACAGCCCACTGGGCGGCGTAATCCCGGTGATAGGCGACTTCCTTGACCCCCTTGTCCGCGATGGCCGCGAGCACCGGGTCCACAGAGGACTGCAGTTGCCGCAAAAGCGCCAGCCGCCAGATCGAGAACACCAGCAGCCGCGCGATGAGATGCCCGAAATGCCCGCCGTCCAACTCGGCGAGCCGGACGTTGCGGTATTCCTGCTCGCTCCGGAAGAAGGCGTACGAATCCTCCGTGCGGTCGCTGCCGTCGGCCTTGCCCGCGCGGGCGAGCAGCAGCCGCGCCTGCCCGAGCAGGTCGAGCGCGATGTTCGCGATCGCGACCTCGTCCTCGAGCTCGGGCGCGTTCGTGCACCACTCCTGCAGCCGGTGCGAGAAGATCAGCGCGTCGTCGCCGAGCATCAGGCAATAGGCCGCGAGCCGGTCACCGTCCACACCGGACGGAACCGTCGTGTCCACACCGGACAGCGGATCCTCGAACCCGGTGCCGAAGGCCCAGCGGGAGTCGTTCTCCTCGGTGATCGCCTCGTAGGCGTTGTCGAAGCTCATGTCAGATGTGCGGAACGTTGTCGGGGATGTCGTAGAACGTCGGGTGCCGGTACACCTTGTCGCCGCTGGGCGCGAAGAACGGGTCCTTCTCGTCCGGCGAGGACGCCGTGATGTCCGACGCGCGCACGACCCAGATCGACACGCCCTCGTTGCGGCGGGTGTATAGATCCCGCGCGTGGTGCAGCGCCATGTCGTCGTCGGCGGCGTGCAGCGAACCCACGTGCACGTGGTTCAGGCCGCGCTTGCCCCGGACGAACACCTCGTACAACGGCCAGTCGTGCTTCATCACGAACCCTTCTTCGCTGCGTGCGCGGCGGCGGCTTCCCGCACCCACGCGCCGTCTTCCTGGGCCCGCCGCCGGTGCGCGACGCGCTGGGCGTTGCAGGGGCCGTTACCCTTCAACACGTTCTTGAACTCGTCCCAGTCGACGGCGCCGAAGTCGTAGTGCCCGCGCTCGGGGTTCCACTTCAGATCCGGGTCCGGGAAGGTGACGCCCAGCGCCTCGGCCTGCGGAATGGACATGTCGACAAAACGCTGGCGCAGTTCGTCGTTGGTGTGCCGCTTGACCTTCCACGCCATCGACTGCGCGGTGTTCGGCGAATCCGCGTCCGGCGGGCCGAACATCATCAGCGACGGCCACCACCAGCGGTTCACCGCCTCCTGCACCATTTCGCGCTGCTTTTCGGTGCCGCGCATCATCGTCATCAGCAGCTCGAAACCCTGCCGCTGATGGAAGGACTCCTCCTTGCAGATGCGGATCATGGCGCGCGCGTACGGCCCGTACGAGCTGCGGCACAAGGGAACCTGGTTGCAGATGGCCGCGCCGTCGACCAGCCAGCCGATCACGCCGACGTCGGCGAAGGTCAGCGTGGGGTAGTTGAAGATCGACGAGTACTTCTGCTTGCCGTTGATCAGCTTGTCGGTCAGATCCGCGCGGTCGGCGCCGAGCGTGGCCGCCGCCGAATACAGGTACAGCCCGTGCCCGGCCTCGTCCTGCACCTTGGCGAGCAGGATCGCCTTGCGGCGCAACGAAGGCGCACGGGTGATCCAGTTACCCTCCGGCTGCATGCCGATGATCTCCGAATGCGCGTGCTGCGCGATCTGCCGGATCATCGTCTTGCGGTAGCCCTCGGGCACCCAGTCACGCGGCTCGATGCGCTGGTCGCGCTCGATGGTGGCCTCGAAATGCCGTTCGAGGTCTTCCTCAGGCAGAGTTGCCGTCATGACTGCTCCTTGGCGACGAGGGTCAGGACGTCGTACTTGGCGACCGAGTCGCCGTCGGCGTTGGTCACGTCGGCGTCCCAGCGGACTTCGCCGTACTCCTGGTCGATACGCGGGGTGATCTGCTTGGCGGTCAAGGTCACGGTCAGCGAGTCGCCGACCTTGACCGGGGTGAGGAACCGCAGGTTCTCCAGGCCGTAGTTCGCCAGCACCGGGCCGGGCTCCGGCGAGACGAACAGGCCGGCCGCGAACGAGACCACGAGGTACCCGTGCGCCACGATCCCGCCGAACAGCGGGTTCGCCGCCGCGGCCTCGGGATCGGTGTGGGCGTAGAAGGTGTCGCCGGTGAACTCGGCGAAGTGGTCGACGTCTTCTTGGGTGACGGTGCGGGGACCGGCGACCACGGAGTCACCGATCTTCAGTTCCGCCAAGGACTTCCGGAACGGGTGGACGTCGCCTTCGGTGCGAGGGGCGCCGGTGACCCAGCGGCCGGTGACCGTGCTCAAAACGGCGGGCGAACCCTGGACGGCCGTGCGCTGCATGTGGTGCAGCACGCCGCGGACGCCGCCCATCTCCTCGCCGCCGCCGGCGCGGCCGGGGCCACCGTGCACCAGCTGCGGCATCGGCGAACCGTGGCCCGTCGACTCCTTGGCGTCTTCGGCGTCCAGCACCAGCAGACGGCCGTGGTACGGCGCGACACCGAGGACGACCTCGCGGGCGAACTCGGCGTCGGCGGTGACGATCGAGCCGACCAGGCTGCCGCCGCCGCGTGCGGCGAGCTCGATGACCTGCTCGGTCGAGGTGTAGGGCAGCAGCGTCGACACCGGGCCGAACGCCTCGACCTCGTGCGGCTCGGACCGCTCCGGGTCGGCCTTCAGCAGCACCGGCGAGAGGAACGCGCCGCGTTCGGCGTCCGCGCCGACGACGTCGACCTGCTCGGGGTCGCCGAAGACGACCGTGCCGACGTCCAGCAGCGCCTTGAGCGACCGCCGGACCTCCTCACGCTGCTCCAGGCTGGCCAGGGCGCCCATCCGCACACCTTCTGCGGTGGGGTTGCCGACGGTGGTCTTCGCCAGACGCGCGCTCGCGGCCTCGGCGACGGCGTCCAGCAGGCCGGCGGGCACGAAGGCGCGGCGGATGGCGGTGCACTTCTGGCCCGCCTTGACCGTCATCTCGGTCGTGAGCTGCTTGACGAAGAGGTCGAACTCGGTGGTGCCGGGTTCGGCGTCCGGACCGAGGATCGAGCAGTTCAGCGAGTCGGCCTCGGCGTTGAACCGGACGGAGTTGCGCACGATCGCCGGGTGCGCGCGCAGCTTCTGCGCCGTCGACGCGGAGCCGGTGAACGACACGAGGTCCTGCGCGGTGACGTGGTCGAGCAGGTCGCCGACGCTGCCCGCGACGAACTGGAGCGTGCCCTCGGGCAGGATGCCGGACTCGATGATGATCTCGACCAGCCGCGCGGTGAGGTACGCGGTCTGGCTGGCGGGCTTGATCAGGCTCGGCACCCCGGCGAGGAACGCGGGCGCGAACTTCTCCAGCGGGCCCCAGACGGGGAAGTTGAACGCGTTGATCTGGACGGCGACCCCGCGCAGCGGGACGGCGATGTGCTGGGCGACGAAGGTGCCGCCCTTGCTCAGCTGCTCGACGTTGCCGTCGACGTAGACGGTGTCGTTCGGCAGTTCGCGCTTGCCCTTGCTGGAGTAGGCGAACAGCACGCCGATGCCGCCGTCGATGTCGACCATCGAGTCGGTCTTGGTGGCGCCGGTGCGCGCCGAGAGCTCGTACAGCTCCTCGCGGTGTTCGCGCAGGTGGGAGGCCAGCGCCTTCAGCAGCGCGGCGCGCTGGTGGAAGGTCAGCTCGCGCAGCGCGGGGCCGCCGACGCGGCGCCCATAGTCCAGCGCGGCGGCGAAGTCGATGCCCTCGGACGAGACCCGGGCGACCTCTTCGCCGGTCGAGGCGTCGTGCAGCGGTACGCCGTCGTTTTCCGCCGTGTGCCATCCGCCGGAGACGTAGCTGCGCAGCAATGCCATGGGTCGACCCTTCACATGGTGGATTAACAGACCGTCCGTTCAGTAATTCACTGTAGCTCGCGTCGGGGGTCTTGCAAACCCCCCGACGGCGGTGGACCCTTGACATCTGCCCGAACGCGCGCCTTTACTTGCGGCACCCTTTAACAACCGTCCATTCGGTCAGTAACCAGGGGGTCTGGCTTGACTAACGCCGCGCACACGATGTTCGCCGACGACCAGGCGTCGAAGGCGCTGGGCATCGAGTTGGTCGAGGCCGCCGAAGGGCGCGCCGTCGCCACCATGCGGATCACCGAAGCGATGGTCAACGGCCACGACATCGCCCACGGCGGCTACGTCTTCCTGCTGGCCGACACGACGTTCGCCTGCGCCTGCAACAGCCATGGGCCGGTGACGGTCGCGTCCGGCGCGGAGATCTCCTTCGTCGCGGCAGGCAAACTCGGCGACCACCTCATCGCCACCGCCACCGAGCGGACCCGCTACGGCCGCAACGGCATCTACGACGTCACCGTGCACCGGGAGACCCCCGACGGGCCGGAGGTCGTCGCCGAATTCCGCGGCCGCAGCCGCACCATCCAGAAAGCATCACGATGACCGCCTTCAGCGACGACGCCGAGAACCTGACCATCGACGAACTCCAGGCGCTGCAGCTTAAGCGCCTCCGGTGGACGCTGCGGCACGCCTACGACAACGTGCCGTTCTACACCCGGAAGTTCGACGAGGCGGGCGTTCACCCGGACGACTGCAAGGCGCTGGAAGACCTGGCGAAGTTCCCGTTCACCACGAAACAGGACCTGCGCGACAACTACCCGTTCGGCATGTTCGCGGTGCCGGAAGCGCAGGTCAGCCGCATCCACGCGTCCAGCGGGACCACCGGGAAACCGACCGTCGTCGGCTACACGTCCGAAGACATCGACACCTGGGCGACGGTGATGGCGCGCTCGATCCGCGCCGCGGGCGGACGGCCGGGCGACAAGGTCCACGTGGCCTACGGATACGGCCTGTTCACCGGCGGTCTCGGCGCGCATTACGGTGCCGAAAAGCTCGGCTGCACGGTGATCCCGGCGTCCGGCGGCATGACCGCGCGCCAAGTGCAGATCATCACCGACTTCAAACCCGAGATCATCATGGTCACGCCGTCGTACATGCTGACGCTGCTCGACGAGTTCGAGCGGCAGGGCATCGACCCGCAGACGAGTTCGCTGAAGGTCGGCATCTTCGGCGCGGAACCGTGGACCGAGCAGATGCGCGCGGAGATCGAGGACCGCGTCGGCATCGACGCCGTCGACATCTACGGCCTGTCCGAGGTGATGGGCCCCGGCGTCGCGCAGGAATGCGTCGAGACCAAGGACGGGCTGCACATCTGGGAGGACCACTTCTTCCCCGAGGTGATCGACCCGTTCACCGAGAAGCCCACCGACGCCGAGGGTGAGCTGCTGTTCACCTCGCTCACCAAACAGGCGCTGCCGATCATCCGGTACCGCACGCGGGACCTGACCCGGCTGCTGCCGGGCACCGCGCGGCCGGCGTACCGGCGGATGGAGAAGGTGACCGGGCGCAGCGATGACATGATCATCCTGCGTGGCGTCAACGTCTTCCCCACGCAGATCGAGGAAGTCGTGCTGGTGACCCCCGCGCTCGCTCCGCATTTCCAGCTGATCCGGTCGACGAAGGGCCGGATGGACCATCTGACGGTGCGCGTCGAAGCGCGTCCGGACGCGAGCGCCGAGCAGCGCGCCGAGGCCGCCGCCCGGCTGATCGCCGGCGTCAAGGACGGGGTCGGCGTGAGCGTCGGCGTCGAGGTCGTCGACCCGGACACCCTCGAACGGTCGCTGGGCAAGATGCGGCGCGTCCTCGACGAACGGGACCGCGGTTGAGCACCCCCGCCCGCCGGGGACGTCCCGGCTACGACCTCGAGTCGCTGCTTCTGGTCGCGGTCAAACTGTTCAACGAACGCGGCTACGACGGCACCAGCATGGAGGACCTCTCCCGCAAGCTCGGCATCACGAAATCCGCGATCTACCACCATGTGCCGAGCAAGGAGGAGCTGCTGCGGCTCGCCGTCGACCGCGCGCTGAACGGCCTGTTCGCCGTCGCCGCCGAGACGGAATCCTTCGAGGGCAAGGCGATCGAGAAGCTGGAGCATCTGGTGCGGGGCAGTGTCCTCGTGCTGGTCGACCAGCTGCCGTTCGTGACGCTGCTGCTGCGGGTGCGCGGCAACACCAAGATCGAGCGCGCGGCCCTGGCGCGGCGGCGCGAGTTCGACCGGCTCGTCACGGAACTGGTGAAACAGGCCGAAACCGAGGGCGACGTGCGGCCCGACATCGATCCCGCGGTCACCGCGCGGCTCCTGTACGGCATGGTGAACTCGCTGATCGAGTGGTACCGGCCGCGACGGGGTTCGGCGGGGACGGAACTGGCGGACGCGGTCTGCAAGATCGCCTTCGACGGCCTCCGGACCTAAGGAGGCTGAAGGGGACTTTCACCGCATGTGATGCAGTGAAAGCGTCCTTCACAGCAGCTTGGATTCCGAGGTTCCCGATCCCGCTACTCCCCCGCGGCCTTGGGCGGCCGCCGCGCCTGCCAGATCAGCGCGTGGCGCAACTGCTGGATGAGCTGTTCGTCGTCGGCCTCCGACGGATCGACCCCGAGCGGGATCCAGCGTTCGCCGACCTCGGCACCGTTCTCGAAACTGGTGATCACGATCCCCGCGTAGGAGACGCATTCGTCCTGGACGCGGACGTCACGATGCTGCAGCCGCACACTGACCCACCGTCCGGTACGGCGAACCGGCTCGCGTTCGGCACTGGCCATTCGTCCCTACCCATGACGCCCGGTCCCCCCGCCCCGAACGTCGCCTCGAAGGCCCTGGGGGTTACCGGCGGGTTGTTCCGAATGAGTAACGGCAGGCGGTCAGCCGAAACGGGTTACGCTCGGCCCATGAGCACCGATCCGGAGATCCGGCGGCGCCGCCTCGAGCCGGCCGCCCGGCGCGCCGAGATCCTGACCGCGGCCCGGCGGCTGTTCGGCGCGGGTACATACGCCTCGGTTTCGACCTCGGACATCGCGAAGGCCGCCGGCGTCGCCAGACCGCTGATCAACCACTACTTCGGCGGCAAACGGGAGCTGTACCTGGAAGTCGTCCGGCAGATGATGATCGTCCCGGCGCCGGTGATCGAGAACCTGCCCGACACGAGCGCCGAAGAGCGGCTCGCGATCAGCGTCCAGCACTGGATCGAAGTCGTCGAGCGCAACGAGCAGGCGTGGCTGACGGCGATCGGCCCCGAGGCGGTGGGCCGCGACCCGGAGATCGAGCGGATCATGCTGGAGGCCGACGAGATCGCCGCCGATCGCGTGCTCGCGGCCGCGCTGATGAGCGACGTCACCGAGGGTCGAGAAGAACTCCGCGCGATGATCCGTTCGTACGGCGGGATGCTGCGCGCGGCGTCACGCGAATGGCTGATCCGCGGCACGCTCGGCCGCGAAGAGCTGCGGGTCTTCCTCACCGATTCGATCCTGCACCTGCTGCGGGTCACCTACCCGGCCGTGCTCGCAACGCGTTCCGCCGGGCATAAGCCGCCGGCGTCATCCCCTTCCAGCGTTTGAACGCGTAGATGAAACTCGACGCCTCGGCGTAGCCCAGCCGCAGCGCGACGTCCTCCACGCTGAGCGCGCCGGTGTCGAGCATTTCCTCCGCCAAGGCCTGGCGGACCTCGTCGAGCAGCGTGCGGTAGCCGGTCCCGGCCTCGAACAGCCGCCGTCGCAGCGTGCGCGGGCTGAGCGCGAGCTGTCGCGCGACCTCGTCCATCCCGGCGTCGACGCCGCCGAGCCGCACCAGCCGTTCCCGGACCTGCTGCGCGATCCCGGAGCGTTCCCGTTTCCGGGACACCAGCAGATCGCATTGCGCGGCGCAGACGGCGACCGTCTGATCGTTGGCCTGCGGCAAGGGTCTGTCGAGGAAGAGCGGATCCAGGGTGGCGAGATGCGACGGAGCGGAGAACGACGGCGCCAAGCCGAACGTCCGCACGTACTCGTCCACTGTGGAGGGACGCTCGTGCCGGAAGGCCACGGAGCGCAGGGAGATGTCCGGCAGGATGTCGCGCATGACGGTGTGGATGGCGCCGAGGTCGCGCAGCAGCAGGAACCGGGCGACGTCGCCCGGTACGCGGCTGTCGTCCATGGCCAGCGCGAGCCGTCCGGACTCGACGGTCACGTGCGGGATGCAGAAGGTGAAACTCAGGTCGAGGTAACGCAGGGCGAAGCGCATCGCGTCCCCCAGCGTCGGGCTGCTGATGCACGCGAAGCCGAAGATGCCGAACGCGCTGACCCGGTACCGCCTGCTCAGCCGCAGCGCGACGTCGTCCCCGCCACCGAGCCCGCGGACCAGGGCCCGGACCACCGCGAGCTCCTGCCGGGCGTCGACCTGGCCGTCCACTGGCGCGTGCTCGTAGGACTCCAGCCCCGCGACGCCGTTCTCGGCGGCGAAGCGGGCCATGAGCACGATGCTCGCCGTGCCGCGCGGGTAGTCCCAGTCCCGGATCACCGGCGGCGGTAGTTCCATGGCCGGGATTATGGATCCCGGCAACGCTCGGCGCATTGAGGACCGTAACTGTCCTTGATCCCGATTAGGGTGAGCGGCATGTCCGACACGTTGAGCAGGCGCGCGCTGAACCGCGCCATGCTGGACCGGCAGCTGCTGCTCCGGCGTTCGAAGATGACCGCGCTCGAAGCGGTCGAGCATCTGGCCGGGTTGCAGGCACAGGCCCCGAACCCGCCGTACTTCGCGCTGTGGACCCGGCTGCACGGGTTCCGCCAGGAAGAACTGGCGAATCTCCTGCTGGACAAGAGTGTCGTGCGGATCGCGCTCATGCGCGGCACGGTGCACCTGGTGAAACCGGCGGACGCGCTGGCGTGGCGCCCCATCGTCCAACCGCTCTACGACCGCTCGGTGCTCGGCAACACCCAGCACGGCCCGGACATCAAGGGCCTCGACCACCAGGAGATCGCTCGCACCGCCCGCAAACTGCTCGGCGAGCGGCCGCTTTCGTCGGCAGGCCTCGGCGCGGAACTGGCGAAGCAGTGGGAGGGCGTGGCGCCGTCGTCGCTGGTGCACGTCGCGCGGGCGTTGTTGCCGCTGGTGCAGATCCCGCCGCGCGGCGTCTGGGGCAAGTCCGGCCAGCCGACGTATCAGACCACCGGGGACTGGCTGGGCGCCGAGCCGGACGCGACGCCGTCCCCGGAAGCGATGTTCCGCCGCTATCTGGCCGCGTTCGGGCCCGCCAGTGTGCAGGACGCGCAGGCGTGGGCCGGGATCACGAAACTCGGCGACGTCGCCGAGCGGCTGCGGCCGGAGCTGCGGACGTTCCGTGACGAGAACGGTCGCGAACTCTTCGACCTCGAAGACGCGCCGCGGCCGGACCCGGACACCCCTGCGCCCGCCCGGCTGCTGGGGCCGTTCGACCAGACCGTCCTGTCCTACGCCGACCGCACACGCGTGATCAGCGACGAGCACCGCAAGGTCGTCATCACGCAGAACGGCCTGGTCAAGGGCACCATTCTGGTCGGCGGGTTCGTGAAGGGCTTCTGGGAGATCAAGACGGTGAAGAAGGCCGCGTCGGTGGTGATCACGCCGTTCGAGCGCGTCCCGAAGCGCGATCTGGACACGCTGGAGGGCTCCGCGCACCGCCTGCTGAGGTGGGCCCACCCGACGGCCGAAAGCCATTCGGTGGAGATCGTGGCCGGAAATCTCGATTGAATGGCCGCTCGTGTACTTCCTAGCGGGGTGACCGCTGGGTAACTTCGATCGGCATGGGCGATACGAGCGTGCTGATCGTGGGGACGGGCTTCGGCGGGGTCGGGACGGCGATCGAGCTCAAACGCGCCGGATTCGACGACTTCACCATCCTGGAGAGTGCCGGCGAACCCGGCGGCGTCTGGCGGGAGAACACGTACCCCGGCGCCGGCTGCGACATCCCGTCGCCGCTGTACTCGTTCTCCTACGAGCCCAATCCCGACTGGCCGAAGCGGTTCTCGCTGCAACCGGACATCCACGAATACCTCAAACGCGTGGTGCGCCGCTACGGGCTCGAACCGCACATCCGGTTCGGCAGCCGCGTCACCACCGCGGCCTTCGACGAGGAGCGCGGGCTCTGGCGAGTGGAGACCGCGGGCGGGGAGATCTACGAGGCGAACGTCTTCGTCCCCGCCGTCGGCCAGCTTTCGCGGCCGGTCCAGCCGGACATCCCCGGCCAGGAAACCTTCGAGGGCGTCAGTTTCCACTCCGCGCGCTGGGACCACGACGTCGACCTGCGCGGTAAGAGGGTCGCGGTGATCGGCACCGGCGCGAGCGCGATCCAGTTCGTGCCCGAACTCCAGCGCCAGGCGGGCGAGCTGACGGTCTTCCAGCGCACCGCGCCCTACATCATGGCCAAACGGGACACCCACTACCGGCGCTGGCAGCAGCGGCTGTTCCGGCAGCTGCCCGCCACCCAGCTGCTCGGCAGGCTGAGGATCTTCCTCCTCGCCGAGTACGCGACGTACGCGATGACCAAACATCCGTTGCTGGCCAAGGTCTTCGAACTGCGGACGGCCCAGCTGCGCCGCCGTCACATCAAGGACCGGTCGCTGCGCGAGAAACTCACCCCGGACTATCCCCTTGGCTGCAAGCGGATCCTGTTCACCAACGAGTACCTGCCCGCGCTGGCACAGCACAACGTCGCCGTGGAGACGCGGAGGATCAGCGCGATCACGCCGTCCGGGGTGCTCACCGAGGACGGCGTCGAGCACGAGGCCGACGTCATCGTCTACGGGACGGGTTTCGCGGCGACCGACTTCCTCGGCGAGCTGAAGGTCGAGGGCCTCGGCGGGAAGTCGCTGTCCGACGCGTGGAAGGGTGGCGCGCGGGCGTACCTCGGCATGACCGTGCCGGGTTTCCCGAACCTGTTCTGCGTCTACGGGCCCAACACGAACCTCGGCGCGGGCTCCATCATCTACATGATCGAACGGCAGGCCCGCTACATTCGCCAAGCCGTCGAACACGTCGCCAAACCCGAAGTGTCCTATATGGACGTCGTACCGGAGGTCGAGCAGGCCTACGACGAGGAGATCCAGCGACGCCTCGGGCGCAGTGTCTGGACATCCTGCGCCAGCTGGTACCGCCAGGAGAACGGCCGGGTGAGCACGAACTGGCCGGGCCTGGTGACCGAGTACGACCGGCGGACGAGGAAACTCGACCTCGGCGACTACCGGACGGCGGGTTCGCGATGAACTACGACGTGCTGGTGATCGGCTCTGGTTTCGGCGGCAGCGTGACCGCGTTGCGGCTCACCGAGAAGGGGTACCGCGTCGGTGTGCTGGAGACCGGCCGCCGGTTCGCCGACGACGAGTTCGCGAAGACGTCGTGGCGGCTGCGGAAGTACCTGTGGGCACCGAAACTGGGCTGCTACGGCATCCAGCGGCTCACGCTGCTCAAGAACACCTTCGTACTGAGCGGCGCGGGTGTCGGCGGCGGCTCGCTCGTCTACGCGAACACGCTCTACGAACCCCCGGACTCCTTCTACGAAGACCCGCAGTGGGCGCACATCACCGACTGGAAGGCCGAACTCGCCCCGCATTACGACCAGGCGAAACGGATGCTGGGCGTGGTGGAGAACCCGCTGGTCACCCCGGCCGACCGCGTGCTGCGCGAGGTCGCAGAGGACATGGGCATCGCGGACACCTACCGGCCCACACCGGTCGGCGTCCACTTCGGCAAGCGTGACGTCGACCCGTTCTTCGGCGGGGAGGGCCCGCTGCGCAAGCCGTGCACGCACTGCGGCGAATGCATGACCGGCTGCCGGGTCGGCGCGAAGAACACGACCGTCAAGAACTACCTGTACCTCGCGGAAAAGGCGGGCACGGAGGTCCATCCGCTGACCACCGCCGTGTCGGTCCGGCCGATCGACGGCGGCTACGCGGTCGACACCGTCCGAACAGGACGGTGGGTACGCAAGCGCGAGCGGACCTTCACCGCCTCCGAAGTCGTCTTCGCCGCCGCTTCCCTGGGCACGCAACGGCTTCTGCATTCCTTGAAGGACTCGGGAACGCTGCCGAAGCTGTCACCACGTCTCGGCTTGCTCGCCAGGACGAACTCCGAGGCCGTGCTCGCCGCGCGTTCCTTGCGGAAGGACACGGATTTCACCCGCGGTGTCGCGATAACGTCGTCGATCCATCCCGACGCCGTCACGCACGTCGAACCGGTGCGCTACGGCAAGGGCAGCAACTTCATGGGCCTGCTGACGACGGTGCTCGTCGACGGCGAGCCGGGCGAACGCCGCTGGGTGCTGGGCGCGCGGGAACTGTGGCGGAACCGGCGGCGGCTGGTGCGGCTGCACAACCCGCGACGGTGGTCGGAGCGGATGGTCGGGCTGCTGGTGATGCAGACGCTGAACAATTCCGTGACCACGTATACGAAACGCGGGCTCTTCGGCCGCCGGATGACCACGAAGCAGGGCATCGGCGAGCCGAACCCGGAGTGGATCCCGGCCGGGCACGAGGTCACGCGGCGGGTGGCGGACAAGATCGGCGGGCTGCCGCAGGGCGCCTGGACCGACATGGCGAACATCCCGATCACCGGGCATTTCATCGGCGGCTGCGCGATCGGTGACAGCGCCGAGACCGGCGTCGTCGACCCGTACCAGCGCGTGCACGGCTATCCAGGGCTGCATATCGCGGACGGTTCGGCGATCTCGGCGAATCTCGGGGTGAACCCGTCGCTGACCATCACCGCGCAGGCGGAACGCGCGATGTCGTTGTGGCCCAACAAGGGCGAGCCCGACCCGCGGCCTCCACTCGGCTCCCCGTACCGGCGCCTGTCCCCCGTCGCCCCGCTCAAGCCCGTCGTGCCCCCACACGCCCCGGCCGCCCTGCGCCTCCCTCTCACCCCGCTCTGACCTCACGCGTTTAGTCCTCTGGATGCGGTAGTTCGCCCTGCCAACTACCGCATCCAGAGGACTAAACG
>NZ_JBHVKW010000086.1:0-38502 GCF_042797905.1 Amycolatopsis sp. NPDC057786 | reverse complement strand
GTCCTTGCGTGTGCAAGGACCGCATCCAGAGGACTGATTGCGGGGCGCGTGCCGCCGACGAGGTTCTTGACGTGCCTCGTGGGTCAAGGCGTGTCGCGAAAGCCACTTTCGGGACGTGTGATGTCCCGAAAGTGGCTTTCGCGGCACGGCCGCGGGGGCGCACAGGGTCAAGCGGGGTCCTAGCCGAGCGAGCGGGTTGCGAAAGTGGCTTTCGCAACCTTCAGCGTTGCGAAAGTGGCTTTCGCATCCCTTTCTGGGCCCGTGACAGGCGCACGCGAGCCCCTGGATACGTGAAGGACCCCGTCCTTGCGCCCAGGTACAGGAAGGGGTCCTTCACGTACTCGCAAGCCACGCGTTTAGTCCTCTGAATGCGGATCAGGGCAGGGCGTTCAGGAACGGCTCATGAGCGTTCTGGAACTCCCACCCGTAGTACCGATCCCAGTTGATCGACCACGTCATCAGCCCGCGCAACGCCGGCGAAGCACCGCCACGCAAGGAATACGACCCGCAGCCGGAGTTCTTCACCAGGCAGTTCAGCGCCGAATGCACGGCCGCCGGAGCGGTGTGCCCGTTGCCCGCGCTCACCGCGGCCGGCAGGCCGAACGCGATCTGGTCCTCACGCAGCCCCGGGAACCGGAAGCCGGTCGAGGACACCGTGAAACCCGCCTTGATCATGTCGGTCATCGCGATGTGGAAATCCGCGCCGCCCATGAAGTGGTACTGGTTGTCCAGCCCCATCACCGGCCCGGAGTTGTAGTCCTGGACGTGCAGCACGGTCAGCGCGTCCCGCATCGCGTGGATCACCGGAAGGTACGAACCCGTCCGGTTGTCGGCGCCGCCGAGGCCGCCGTAGTACTGGTATCCGGTCTGCACGAAGAACGTCTCCGGCGCCATCGTCAGTACGAATCCCGCGCCGTAGCGAGCCTTCAGCGTCTTCAGTGCCGAGATGAGGTTGACGATCACCGGCGTGGTCGGGTTGCGGAAGTCGTTGTCACCGGAGTTGAGGTACAGCGAGTGGCCCTCGAAGTCGATGTCGAGCCCGTTCAGCCCGTACCGGTCGATGATCGCGGACACCGAACTGACGAACGCGTCCCGCGCCGCGGTCGTGGTCAGCTGCACCTGGCCGTTCTGGCCACCGATCGAGATCAGGACCTTCTTGCCCTGCGCCTGCTTCGCGCGGATCGCGGCGATGAAGTCCGCGTCGCTTTCCACGGTCGGGCATTCCGCGACCGGGCACCGTGTGAAGCGGATGTCGCCGGAGGTCACCGAAGTCGGTTCACCGAAGGCGAGGTTGACGATGTCCCACGCCGCCGGGACATCGGCCATCCGCGTGTAGCCGGAGCCGTTGGCGAAACTCGCGTGCAGATAGCCGATCAGCGCGTGTTTCGGCAGGCCGGAGTCGACGCAGCCGGAGGTCGTGGCGCCCGCCTCCGCGGTCTTGGGCGACTCGCCCGCGCTGTTGTAGGCGGCCACCGAATAGGTGTGCGACGAACAGGCCGTCAGTCCCGAGATCGTTGCCGAAGTCCCGGTCACCGTCGCGACCACCTTGCCGGCCTCGTACACGCGATAGCCGGTCACCGTCCCCGCCGAGGCGCCCCACGAGAGCGCGATCGATGTGTTCGTCACCGTGCCCACGGCCGGGTTCCCCGGTACGGGCGGGGCGCCGGGGGTGCCACCGCCGGGTCCGTCGAGGCTGATGTCGTCCGCGTAGTAGGTGCCCGACCCGTACCAGCCGTGGACGTACACCTCCGCCGTCGTCTGCGTGGCCGAGGTCGTGAACGAAAGCGACAGCTGGGTGTAGGAGGTCGCCGCGGTCCAGGTCGACGGCCCGCCGGTGACCCCGAGGTACACCGGGTTCCCGTTCACCCAGGCGGACACCGCGTAGGTCGTGTTCGGCTGGACGGACACCGTCTGTGCGCATTTACCGATCGTCGAGCCGGGCGTGACCGAAACGGCGTAACCGCCCGAACGGACCGGGGTGGTCACGGTCGCGCCCGCCGCGCAGGACCAGCCGGACGTCGAGCCCGCCTCGAACCCGGGATTGAGGAGCAGGTTGGCCGCGCTCGCGGTGCCACCGCCCGTGACCAGGCCGGTGAAGACGAGCACCAAAACGGCCAGAAATGACAAGGATCTGGAACGCCTCATCGCGATTCCTCCGTGGAAGGGCGGCCTGCCGCCGCGCTCGGCTAATTGTCTAGACCAATCTGGCGAAAGTCCATACCCCCGGGGACACCAGGGTCCAAAGACCCGACTACTCCGGGCTGCTGTACCGGTGTGACGCGCGGGTGCACTCCGTAACGTCGCAGGAGCCAAACAGGCCTGGGGGCTTTCGGGAGGTGGGGACGGATGGGACCGAGAACGGCAGAATCGGCGTGACCGCCGTGTCAGAAGCCGTGCGCCCGACATATCAACCCCGCCAGGGAGAGCCGGACGGCGAGCTGATCCGCGCGGCGATCGACGGTGACCGGCGGGCCGTCGAGAGCCTGCTGACACTCCTCCGGCCGATCGTGTTCCGGTACTGCGCGGCCAGGCTGGGCGTGGTGACCCGCGGTATCTCCAGCGCCGAAGACTGCGCCCAGGAGGTCCTGATGGCCGTCCTCGTGGCCTTGCCCCGCTACAGCTACCAGGACAACAGCTTCCTGCCGTACGTCTTCGGGATCGCGTCGCACAAGGTGTCCGACGTCCGCCGGAACCTCGCCCGCGACCCGTCCGCGCCGGTGCCCGATCCGGAGCCCGAACCGGACGGACCGTGGAACCCGACGTTCGAAGAGGTCGAGAAGGCGGATCGCGGCCGCCGGTTGTCGCGGCTGTTCGAGGTGCTCTCGGTGAAACAGCGTGACGTACTGGTGCTACGAATGATCCACGGGTACAGCGCCGACGAGACCGCCGGCGCGCTGGGCATGGCGAGCGCGGGCGCGGTCCGCGTCACCCAGCACCGGGCCCTCAACGAACTGCGCCGGGTGCTGCGCGAGAACCCCGATTTCGCCGGCGGGTTCGCCTTCTTCTAGACGGTGGGCTTGCGGCGTCGCGTGGCGTAGACGGCTGCTGCGGTGCGCCGCTCGAAACCGAGCTTGTGCAGCAGCGACGACACGTAGTTCTTGACCGTCTTCTCCGCCAGGTACAGCTTTTCCGCGATCTGACGGTTGGTCAGCCCGTCGGCGATGTGGTCGAGTACCCGCCGCTCCTGCGGGCTCAGCTGTTCGTACCGCGGGTCCGGGAGTTCGCTCTCCCCGCGCAGCCGGTTCATCACCGACGCCGTGAGCGTGCTGTCCAGGAGCGATCCGCCCGCGGCGACCGTGCGGACGGCCTTGACGAGCGCGCCACCGGAGACCTGCTTGAGCATGTAACCCGCCGCGCCCGCCATGATCGCGCCGAACAACGCGTCGTCGTCCGAATAGGACGTGAGCATCAGGCACGCGGGCGGCGGGTCGACGGACGACCGGATCTCCCGGCAGACACTGACCCCGTCGCCGTCCGGCAACCGGACGTCGAGCACCGCGACCCGCGGTTTGACCGCGGGAATCCGCACGAACGCCTCGGCGGCCGTAGACGCTTCGCCGACCACTGTGAGGTCGTCCTCGGCTTCGAAGACGGTCTTCAACCCGGTGCGGACGAGTTCGTGATCGTCCAGCAGGAACACCGAAATCGTCATCCCACCCGCTCCTGCCGGGCCGGCAGCTCCACCGACCAGTCGAGTTTCGTCCCGCCTTCCGGCACCGCTCCGACGGCGAACGAGCCGTTCCAGCGGGCCGCGCGTTCGGCCAGGTTCGCCACGCCGCTGCGATGGGCGGGTTCGGCGGGCATGCCGACACCGTCGTCCACCACCGAAAGTTTCAGCCACCGGCCGTCCTGGTCGACGGAGACGTCGACCGAGACCGCCGTCGCCTCGGCATGTCTGACCACATTGGACAGTGCTTCGCGCAGGGTCGCGATGAGGTCCGAGCGGACCGTGTCCGGCACGGCCGAGTCGAGCGGCCCGTCGAACCCGACCCGGGGTTCCGACGCGCAGCCCGCGTCCAGCGCGACACGCAGCAACTCCGACCTGAGGCTGCCTTGCGCCTCCTCCGGTTCCTGCAGCGAAAAGATGCTGTTGCGGATCTCGCGGATGGTGCGATCGATCTCGTGCGCGAAACCGGTCACGCGGTCGGCGACGGCGGGTTCGCCCGCGAGCCTGCCGAGTCCCTCCAGGCCGAGCCCGATCGCGAAAAGCCGCTGGATCACCAGGTCGTGCAGGTCGCGGGCGATCCGGTCGCGGTCTTCGAAGACGGCGAGGCGCTGCCTGTCCTGCTGCGCGCGGGCGAACTCGACCGCGAGCGCGGCGTGCGCGGCGAAGGTCTCGGCGAGCTGGACGTCGTACGCGGAGAAGGGGGTCTTGTCGCGGAACTTCGCCACCAGGAGGACGCCGAGCTTCTCCTCGCCGGCGATCAACGGGACGGCGATCGTGGAGTCCAGGTCCTTGACCATCGCGGGCATCGTGACGCCCCGGCCGCCCTGATGCTCGATCACCTTGTCGCCGTACTCCCGGACCACGACGGGTTTGCCGCTCGTGTACGCGAGTCCGGTCGCGGTGCCCTCGGTCGGCACGGTGACCCCGGCGATCCGGTCGGCGTCCGGCCCCGGCGGCTCGACGATTTCGAAGACCAGCATCCCGTCGCCGCGTGGACGGGCGACCGCGCCGGCCGAACCCCCGGCGACGACGCGGGCGCGCTCGGCGATCAGGCGCAGGGTCGCGGTCAGATCCTGGTCGGTCAGGAGCGCGCCGGTGACGTGATAGGAGGCTTCGAGCCAGCGTTCGCGCCGCTGCACCTGCTCGAACAGCGCGGCGTTCTCGATCACCACACCGGCCGCCGCGGTGAGCGCGACGAGCAGATCCTCTTCGGCTTCGGTGAATTCCTCGCCGTCCGGTTTGCGGGCGAGGTACAGCATCCCGAAGATGCGGCCGCGCATGCGGATCGGCACCACCCGGGACTCGTCCCCGGACGGCGGCCGTTCCCAGGCGTCGCCGAAGCGGATGAACTCGTCCGAATCGAGCACGCTCAGCGCGCCGAACGGCGCACCGGTCAGTTCGCAGGCCGATTCGACCAGGCGCCGCAGAACGTCGGAGAGACTGAGATCGTGGGCGATACCGGCCACCGCGTCCAGGATCCTGGGCGCCCTGGCGTCGCTCACCGCACTCACCCGCCGCACTGACGTCACCGTCCCGGAGTAACTCCCCGGGCAGTGGGGTCAGGAATGGCAGACGCGCCCGGATCGCTCATCTGGTGCGTCGATCACGGACAGTGCTTCGTTACCGCAAGCGCCGAGGATCCTTCGACCGGTCACCGATTCGATGGGGATCCGGAGGTAGCGGGAATCCGTTCGGCCAGTCCAGCAGCCCAGCGGCAGGGTCTCGAGCTCGGCGATCACGATCGGATCACGCACCTCGGCGGCGCGGCCGACGACGGTGACGAACCAGCCCGTTCCCAGGTCCTCGGCGAACTCGTCGACGGCGAACGCCACCACACTGTCGAGTATCCCGGCGAACAACGCGCTCTGTGACGGCGTCCGGACCACGATCGCGCCGTGGTGGAGCGCGAACCGCGCGGGCTGGATGGCCGGCATGGCGCGCGAAGTGAACACCACCCGGCCGAGTCCGGCGCCCGCGAGCAGCGCCAGGCACTGCTCGCGGCCGAGCGTTTCGAGACCCAAGGAGTCGGACATCGGCATCCCCGCGTTCTCGTCGTGTACCACGTCGAGATCCACGGTCCCCGGCTTACCGACTCGCCGGTAGGGCCGATGGACCCGGCCCGCGCGGGGGATGTGGGCCGGGTGAGCCGTATCGTCCGGTCGCCCCTGTCGCGAAAGCCACTTTCGCGACGTCTGGTGTCCCGAAAGTGGCTTTCGCGACGTCGGCGAGGGTGGGCCTCGCTACGCCTTCGGGCTCAGCAGCACCACGGGGATCTCCCGCTCGGTCTTGGTCTGGTACTGCGCGTAGTTCTTGTAGTCCGCGGTGATCTTGGGCCACAGGCGGGCGCGCTGCTCGGCGTCGGCCACGCTCGCGATCATCGGCTTCGGGCTCTCACCCTTCAGCGTGACCTGGACTTCGGGATGGTCGCGGAGGTTGAGGAACCACGCCGGGTGCTGGTCGTCGCCACCGCGGGAGGCGACGATGACGTACGCGTCGCCCTCGCGCAGCGGCGAAGTCAGCAGGACGGTGCGCGGCTGGCCGGATTTGCGGCCGATGGTGGTCAGTTCCAGGACGGTCATCCCGGCGACCTGCCAGCCGGCGCGGCCGCCGCTGACCTTCTGGATGACGCGGTGGACGGCGTTCATGGTCTTCAGGGCGAAATCGGAGGGCATGCGGAGAAGGCTACTCCGCTTTCGTCGCGACTTCGATTCCGTCCAGGATGACCGCCAGCGAGAACTCGAAGGCCTCCCTCGCCTCCTGCTCCAGATAGGACACCGTCTCGTCCTCCATCCGGAACGCGTGCTCACTCTCCATCCAGGTCAGCGTCGGGAAACGCTCGGCGAAGTCCGGCGAGACCTCTTTCAGATGCGCGGAGCGCGCGTACCACCACTCGTCGTCGGACTGCCCCGTCACCTTTTCGGCCAGCCGCGCCTCCGAGGCCGTCCTGGCGGGCTCGCGCACGCACGAGTACAGCGCGCTGACCAGCCGCCGCAACGCCGTCGGCCGCAATCCGGTCCGGCGCAGGATCTTCACCAGCGCCTCCAGGACGACGTACTCGTTCGGCCCGAGCACCGGCCGCGCCTGCGAGACCTGAAGAACCCAGGGGTGCCGCAGGTAGAAGTCCCACAGATCCTCGGCCCAGCGCGCGGCGTCGGCCCGCCAGCCGTCCCCGTCGTAAGCGGCCGGAAGCTCGGCGAGCGCCGTGTCGTACATGAGATCGACGAGTTCGCTCTTGCTCGGGACATAGGTGTAGAGCGCCATGGCCGTGCGGCCGAGCCGGTCACCGACGGCCCGCATCGAGAGACCCGCCATCCCTTCGGCGTCCGCGATGGCGATGGCGGTTTCGACGATCAGATCCACCGAAAGTCCCGGTTTGGGGCCGGGTCGCTCGGCGTCCGGCGACTCGGTCCGCCACAGCAGTGCCATCGACCGCCGGGGGTCTCCCTGCGCCGCGTAGACGACCACTTGCCAACTCCTTACAGCATAAACTAACCTCTGCTACCCTCACTTTACAGGCTAAAGAGTTCCAACCAGGGGAGAGCCATGCCTTCGGCCGCCGACAGCCACGACATGATCCAGGTGCGCGGAGCCAGAGAGAACAACCTCGCCGACGTCTCGGTCGACATCCCCAAACGCCGTCTCACCGTCTTCACCGGTGTCTCGGGCTCGGGCAAGTCGTCCTTGGTGTTCGGCACCATCGCCGCGGAGTCGCAGCGGCTGATCAACGAGACCTACACCGCGTTCATCCAATCCTTCATGGCCCCGTTCGGACGGCCGGACGTGGACGCGCTGCGGAACCTGAGCGCCGCGATCGTCGTCGACCAGGAGCGGATGGGCGCCAACTCGCGGTCCACGGTAGGCACCGCGACCGACGCGCACACGATGCTGCGGATCGTCTTCAGCAGGCTGGGAACGCCGCATGTGGGGACGTCGGGAGCGTTCAGCTTCAACCTTCCCGAGGGAATGTGCCCCGAATGCGAGGGGCTGGGGAAGGTCACCAGCATCGATATCGACCAGCTCGTCGACAAGGAACTTTCGCTCGACGAAGGGGCGATCACCGTCCCGAACTTCACGCCCGGCAGCTGGTACTGGAAGGGACTGGCGGAGTCCGGTTTCGTCGATCCCGGGGTCAAACTGAAGGACTACACCCCGCAGCAGTGGGAAGACTTCATGCACAAGCCCGCCACCAAGATGAAGCTCGGCGGGATGAACACCACCTACGAGGGCCTGCTGGTGAAGGTGCGGCGACTGTTCCTGTCGAAGGACAAGGAAGCGACGCAGCCGCACATCCGGGCCTTCGTGGACCGGGCGATCACCTTCCGGCAGTGCCCGGCGTGCGAAGGCGCGCGGCTCAACCAGGCGGCGCTGTCCTCGAAGATCGAAGGACTGAACATCGCCGACTGCTCGTCGATGCAGATCGACGATCTTGCCGACTTCCTCCGCAAGATCGACGATCCGTCGGTCGGGCCGCTGATGCAGACCCTGCGCGGCACCCTCGACTCGCTCGTGGAGATCGGCCTCGGCTACCTGAGCCTCGACCGTGAATCCGGGACGCTGTCCGGCGGCGAGGCGCAGCGCGTGAAAATGGTGCGGCACCTGGGTTCCAGCCTCACCGACGTCACGTATGTCTTCGACGAACCGACCGTCGGGCTGCACCCGCACGACATCCAGCGCATGAACGGTCTCCTGCTTCTCTTGAAGGACAAGGGGAACACGGTGCTCGTCGTCGAGCACAAACCGGAGACGATCGAGATCGCCGACCACGTCGTCGACCTCGGCCCCGGCGCCGGACCGAACGGCGGGCAGATCTGTTACACCGGCGACGTCGCCGGGCTGCGCGCTTCCGGCACGCTGACCGGGCGGCACCTCGATCACCGGGCGCGGCTGCGCACCGACGTCCGGGTGGCGCGCGGGCAGATCGAGATCCGGAACGCGACCCGGCACAACCTGCGCGGTGTCGACGTGGACATCCCGCTCGGGGTGCTGACGGTGGTCACCGGTGTCGCCGGTTCGGGCAAGAGCTCGCTCATCCACGGCTCACTGTCCACAAGGGACGACGTGGTGGTGCTCGACCAGTCGGCCATCCGCGGCTCGCGGCGGAGCAACCCGGCGACCTACACCGGCCTGCTCGACCCGATCCGCACCGCGTTCGCCAAGGCCAACGGCGTCAAGGCAGCCCTGTTCAGCGCGAACTCCGAAGGCGCGTGCCCGAAGTGCAAGGGCATCGGGCTGATCTACACCGACCTGGCGATGATGGCCGGCGTGGCGACGGTCTGCGAGGAATGCGAGGGCAAGCGGTTCACCGCGGAGGTGCTGACGTACCGGCTGCGGGGCAAGAACATCAGCGAGGTCCTCGCGATGCCGGTCGCCGAGGCGCGCGAGTTCTTCCCCTCGGGGCAGGCACGGACGATCCTGGACCGGCTTTCCGACGTCGGCCTCGGCTACCTCGGGCTGGGGCAGCCGCTCACGACGCTGTCCGGCGGGGAACGCCAGCGGATCAAACTCGCCATCCGGATGGCGGAGAAGTCGGCGACGTACGTCCTCGACGAGCCGACCACCGGTCTGCACCTCGCCGACGTCGACCAGCTGCTGGGGCTGCTGGACCGGCTCGTCGACGACGGGAACACGGTGGTGGTGATCGAGCACCACCAGGCGGTGATGGCGCACGCGGACTGGATCGTGGATCTCGGGCCGGGCGCCGGTTCGGACGGGGGTCAGGTGGTGTTCACGGGGACTCCGGCCGATCTGGTCGCCTCCGGTGACACGCTCACCGCGCGGCACCTTCGCGCTTACGTGGGCCGCTAGCGCGCGCTATGAAAGGTCCTTTCCTTGCAAAATTTGCAAGGAAAGGACCTTTCATAGCACTCGGGACCGACGCCGAACCGCTTCACGAACGCCCACCGCACCGATAAGCCCCAGCACCACCAAAGCCAGCCCCGAAGTCACCATCTCCACAGGCGAAGCCGCCAGCGGCGAAACCCCCGTCACCGACTCCAGCCCCACGACAGCGGTCAGCACGGCGTAGGCACCGATCGCGGCCCACACCAGCCGCACGCGCCGCCGTTCCGTCCAGTCCGCGAACCGCAGCAGCCACGCGAGTCCCGGCAGGATGAGGATCGCGTGCATCGCCACCGCGTGGAGCGGCTTCAGCGCGCCGGCGGTCGTGTACGCGGCCTGCGGGTTCCCGCCGCGCGCTCGACGACGCCGCTCGCGATCATCGCCGCACCCGCGCCGAGCGCCACCAGCAGCGCGACGAGCCCGGATCGCACCGCGAGCCGCATGCTCGGCGTGGTCTCCCCTTCGCCGCGCAGCGCCGCGGCCGTGAACGAGATCGCCGTCAGGATGATCACGCCGCCGCCCGCCGCGAGCGTGGTCGACACCGCGTTGTCGAAGCCGGTCTCGAAGTTGAAATGCGACGGCACCCCGCGCCAGGCCTGCATGCTCACGAGCACCGTCTCGACGACGCTCGCCGCGGTGAACACGCCGAGCAGCACGTTCCGCACCCGCGGCCGCACCGCGACGTACGAAGTCGCCCAGGCGACGGTGACCAGGGTCAGCCCGAACGACAGGCCGAACGTGACCGCTTTCCGCATCGACAACGGCCCGGTCCACGAACCGCCGGACGCGACCAGCACGACCGCGTGCACGAGACCGCTGAGGAACAGGAGCGCCCCGGTCGCGTAGGCGACGCGTTCGATCGTCCGTGACTTCATGCCGAAGAGTGTCTTCCGCGGTAGGACGGAAAGCGTCGGCCGTGAAGCGACACCTCGCGTACGCCCGGCGACGTACCTGAGACGCCCCTCAGCGAAGACGGCGGTAGAGACCAATGGGCTGTTACTCTGGCCGACATCATGCCCCGCATCCTTGTCCGCGTCGCCGCGCTGATCGCCGTTCTCGCCCTCCTGTTCGGAGTGCCGTGGTGGACGATCGTCGGCTCCCCCGCGCTCCCGGCCGCGCTCGAAGTCCTCGGCACGATCGTGTTCGCCGCCGCCGCGGTCGCCGTCCCCGCGTGCATGGTCCTCGGCCACGGTCCGTGGCAGCGCGACCTCGCGGCGAAGATCGGCGACCTCTCCCTCGGGCTGATCTGGCTGCTGTTCTCCTTGTCCGTACTCGGAAACGTGCTGCGGCTCATCCTCGCGGTGTCCGGAGTGGACAGTGCGGCGGGAATCGTGTCCGGCGTCGTCCTGGTCGCTTTCGCGGCGCTGGCGGCGTACGGGATGTTCGAGGCCCGGCGCGTGCCAAGGCTCAAGGAACTCGACGTCGTGCTCCCCCGCCTCGGCGCGGGGCTCGACGGGCTCCGCTTCGCGATCATCACCGACACCCATTTCGGCCCGCTGAACCGGACGAAATGGTCGGAGAAGGTCGTCGAGGTGGTGAACGAGCTCGACGCCGACGTCGTGGCCCACGCGGGTGACCTCGCCGACGGTTCCGTCGCCAAACGCGCCCAGCAGGTCGCGCCGCTCGGGAAGGTGCGGGCGAAGCTCGGCAAGTTCTACATCACCGGCAACCACGAGTACTTCGGCGAGGCGCAGGCCTGGCTCGACCACATGCGCGACCTCGGCTGGGAAACTCTGCACAACCGGCACACGAAGGTCCACCAAGGCGGGGACACGCTCGTCTTCGCCGGGATCGACGACCCGACCGGCGCCGCGTCCGGCCTGCCCGGCCACGGCCCCGACCTGCCCGCCGCGCTCGACGGCGTCCCCGCGAGCACGCCGGTCGTCCTGCTCGCCCACCAGCCGAAGCAGGTCAAGCAGGCCGCCGAGGCCGGGATCGATCTCCAGATCTCCGGGCACACCCACGGCGGGCAGATCTGGCCGTTCCATCTCCTGGTCCGGCTCGATCAGCCCGTACTGGCCGGGCTTTCGCGCCACGGCGAGCGCACGCAGCTCTACACGAGCCGCGGCACCGGCTTCTGGGGACCGCCGCTGCGCGTCTTCGCGCCGAGCGAAATCACCCTTCTGACCTTGCGAAGCGGCAAGTAACCACCCGGTCGCGACACCTCCGGCGCCGCCTCACGCATCACCGACAAATTTTTTTGTCTTGACAATCGAGACTTTCGGAGCGAAGGTTGTGCCAACGCACCCGCAGCCCCGAAAGGCCGAAACGATGACCCTCACCGCCACCCGGACCCACGTCGCACTGCCCGCCCGCACCCTGCTCGCGTGCGGCGCCGCCTCGGGCCCGCTGTACTTCCTGACCACGCTCGTCCAGGCCGCCGTCCGCGACGGCTTCGACGTGACGAAGCACCCGGCGAGCATGCTGAGCAACGGCGACGCCGGCTGGATCCAGGTGACGAACTTCCTGGTCACCGGCGTCCTGACGATCGCAGGAGCGATCGGCCTGAGCCGGACGCTCGAACCGGGAAGAGGCAGCACGTGGGGACCACGGCTGCTGGGCGTCTTCGGCGTCAGCCTGCTCTTCGCCGCGGTCTTCAAGGCCGACCCCGGCAACGGCTTCCCCGCCGGCACCGGCCCGGCCACCCTCAGCACCGCGGGCGTCCTGCACATGGCCGCCGGCTCGATCGGTTTCCTGTCGCTGATCGTCGCGACCTTCGTGTTCGCGAGCCGTTTCTCCCGCGAAGGACACCGCGGCTGGGCCGTCTACTCCCGCGCCACCGGCATCGCGTTCTTCGCTTCCTTCGCCGGGATCAGCTCCGGCAACGCGAACGCCGTCGTAATGCTCGCCTTCTGGGCCACCGTGATGCTGGCCTGGGGCTGGGTCACCGCCGTCATCCTCCGCGCCACCCGCTGAACGAATACAGGAGAATTCCCGCCATGAGCACCGTGACCTCGCAAGACGGCACCACCATCGCCTACACCCGCACCGGCTCCGGCCCCGCCGTCATCCTGGTCGACGGCGCGATGTGCCACCGCGAGTTCGGCCCGGCCAAACCGCTGGCCGCCGAACTGGCCGCGCACTTCACCGTCTACACCTACGACCGCCGCGGCCGCGGCGAAAGCGGCGACACCGAGCCGTTCGCCATCGCCCGTGAGGTCGAGGACATCGCGGCGCTGATCAAGGAGGCCGGCGGGACCGCCCACGTCTACGGGATCTCTTCCGGCGCCGCGCTCGCCCTCGAAGCCGCGAAGGCCGGGCTCCCCATCACGAAACTGGCGGTCTACGAATTCCCGCTGGTCGTCGACGACACCCGCCCGCCGGTCCCGGCCGACTACGGCGAACGGCTCGAGAAGGCCATCGCCTCCGGGCGTCCCGGCACCGCGATCAAGACCTTCATGCGGGAAGGCGTCCGCGTCCCGGCTCCGGTCGTGTTCATGATGCAGTTCATGCCCGCGTGGCCGAAGCTGAAGAAGGTCGCGCCGACCCTGCGCTACGACGCCGCCCTGTTCGACGGCCTGCACGACGGCACCCCGCTGCCCGAGGGGCGCTGGGCGAGCGTTTCCGTGCCGACGCTGGTCATGGACGGCGGCAAGAGCCCCGCTTGGATCCGCAACGGCGTCGCCGCGCTGGCGAAAGCGGTGCCCGGCGCCGAGTACCGCACGATCGAGGGCCAGACGCATATGCTCAAGCCGAAGGCCGTTGCCCCGGTACTGATCGAGTACTTCACCGACTGACGGAGCGATCATGAAGATCGAACTGGTCGAAGGCGACATCACCGAACAGCGGGTCGACGTCGTGGTCAACGCCGCCAACTCGTCACTGCTCGGGGGCGGCGGGGTGGACGGCGCGATCCACCGCCGCGGCGGACCGGAGATCCTCGCCGAATGCCGGGCGCTGCGCGCGGGGCACTACGGCAAGGGACTGAAGACCGGAGAGGCGGTCGCCACCACGGCGGGCCGCCTCCCGGCGCGTTGGGTGGTGCACACCGTGGGGCCGGTGTGGTCCGGCTCCGAAGACCGCTCCGCGCTACTGGCCGCCTGCCACCGCAACTCGCTGCACGTCGCCGCCGATCTCGGCGCGCACACCGTGGCGTTTCCCGCGATCTCGACCGGGATTTACCGGTGGCCGGTCGAATCCGCGGCGGAGATCGCCCTCGAGACGGTGGTGACCACGCTCTCGGCCGGGTCGTGCTCCGTGGAGCTGGTGCGGTTCGTGCTGTTCGGGAAGGCCGCGTACGACGTGTTCCGCGAGCAAGCGGACGCCATGGGCGTCTGATCACGCGAGTTACGCCTTCAAACACGCGAGTTACGCCTCTGATCACGCGAGTCGCGGGTTGCTACACGCCCGCGGGCGAGGAACCCTGCGCCACCAACTCCCGGGCCGCCCCGCTCCCGTCCGCCGGGACCGCCCAGATCGCCGAGTCCACGCCGTACGCCACCGTCCGGTCGTCGAGCCAGGTCGCCTGGTCGTCGACGCTGCGTGTCTCGGCCAGCATGGTCTCCTTCCCCGAGGCCAGATCGAGGACGGCGAGCCGCCACGGCGCCGCGAGATCGGCGGACACCTTCTTCTTGAACGCGATCCGCTTCCCGTCCGGCGAGAGCGACGGGCATTCGACGTTCTCCCGGACCATCCTCGCGACGAGCTTTTCGTAGTCCGCCTCGACCAGGTACGTCTTCCCCTTCGTCCCCACGGTCGCGTAGAACCGCTTGCCGTCGGGCGTGAAGGTGATCCCCCAGTAGTTCACGTCGGACGAGTAGTACGGCTTGCCGTCGAGCAGGAGCCCCATCTCCTCGATGCTCTTCATCAGTTTTCCGGTCTTCAGGTCGAAGATCCCCGCCCTGGTCGAAAACCCGGTCTCCGCATAGGAATCCCCGTTGACGAACAGCGTCCAGTAGGCGAGCTTCCCGTCCGGCGAGACCCGGCCCCGGCTGGGGGTGCCGGGCAGTTCGATCCGGCGGATCTCCTTGAGGTCCTCGTCCAGCACGATGACGTCGGTCATCGGCGGCAGCACCCCCGGCTGGGCGGCCAGGCACAGCGCGGTTCCCGCCGAGGCGGCGAACCGGTCGCAGCTGAGGCCGGAGACCTTCCTCGGCTCGCCGGGCCGGTCTGCCGGGACGGTCGCGAGGTGGCCGAAGTCGGGGCCTTCGGCGGTGTTGCGGAACAGCAGTTGTCCCTTGGCCCGCACCGAAACCGGCTGCCCGGACACGACGGCGACGGAGTTGACGTCCGGGCCTCGGTCCCGGGAGACGACACCGTAGCCGACGGCCGCCGCGATCAGGACGACGACCGCCGCCGCCACTCCCAGGATCCGCGTCCTCATGCGTAGGTCCGCAAAGGACGGAGCACGGCCGCGGCGACGACCACCACGGCCAGCGCGCCCGCGGCGACCAGTACCGCGGCGTGCAGGTCCCACGTGGTCCAGGCGAGTCCGAAAAGGACGGACGCGAGCATCCGCGTGGTCGCCTGCCCGGTCTGCACCAGTGCCAGCCCGCTCGCCCGCTGGTGCTCGGGAAGCAGCGGACCTGCGGCGGCCATCAGGACACCGTCGGTGGCCGCGTAGAAGACACCGTGCAGCACGAGCGCCAGCACCGCGAGGATTCCGCCGTCCACTGGCCCGAGCAGCGCCAGCAGCGCGACGACCAGCGCGACATGCCCGCCGAGGAACACCTTCCAGCGGCCGATCCGGTCCGAAAGCCTGCCGAACGGAACGGCGAGCAGCAGGTACACGCCCGCGGTTCCCAGCGGCAGCAAGGGAAAGAAGACCGCGCCGAGTTCCCAGCGGCGCTGCAGCACGAGATAGAGGAACGAGTCGCTGAGCGTGACCAGGCCCAGCAGCGCCGCCCAGACGCAGATCCGGCGGAACGACGCCTGCCGGATCAGGCCGGCGGTCTCGCGCAAGGAGACCTTGGGCCGTTCGGCTCGCGGCTTCGGTTGGTGGTCCTTGACCAGCACCACCAGGATGATCACGCCGATCGCGGCGATGCAGAAGCTCGTGAAGAACACCGAGTCGTAGCTGCCGAGGCTGAGCCACAGCACGGCCATCGCGACCAGCGGGCCGAGGAACGCGCCGAAGGTGTCCATCGCGCGGTGCACACCGAACGCGCGGCCGAGGTGTTCCGGCTCGCTGCTCAAGGTGATCAACGCGTCCCGCGGCGCGGTCCGGACACCCTTGCCGGTGCGGTCGGCCGCGAGTACCGCGCCGATCGCGACGGTGGACGAACCGGCCACCATCAGGCCGATCTTGCCCAGCGCCGAGAGACCGTAACCGAAGCAGGCGACCGCCTTGAGCCGCTGCCACCGGTCCGCGAGGTGCCCGCCGACCAGCCGGACGACGGCGGTGACGCCGGAGTAGAGGCCGTCGAGCACGCCGAACTGCAGCGGGCTGAGACCGAGACCGAGGACGAGGTAGAGCGGGAGTACCGCGGTCACCATCTCCGACGAGATGTCGGTGACCAGGCTGACCAGGCCGAGCGCGACGACGTTCCCCGTGACGGCCCGTTTCACGCCGCTCTTCGGGACATCAGCCGCGGCGTCCGCTCCCCTACTAGTGGCTATGTACATAGGAGACCTCCAACGCCGTGAGGAGGTGCCGGGCCGCGGCACCTCCTCACGGGGATCAGTGGCAGGTGTAGGTGGGAGAGGAGTCGATGGTCTTGCCGTCGAGACCGATCAGCTGGGTCGAGAAGGCGTTGTCCGACATGTTCAGCTTGAGCACGCCGTAGGTCGAGATCGCCTTCGCCGTGGCCGGGTGCTCGGTCTTGACCGGGTACAGGCTCGCCCCGCCACCGCCGCCGATGATCTGCACCGGACCCGCCGGGTCCTTGTCTCCGTCGGCGTTCTGCGGATAGAACCGCTCGTAGTGGTGGTCGTGCCCGTTGAGCACCAGATCGACCTTGTTCTGGACCAGGGTCTCCCAGAGCGTGGCCATCTTGCTGTTGTCGCCGTGGTCACCCGAGGTGTACCGCGGGTGGTGGTAGTACGCTGCGACGCAGGGCTTGGTGTTGTTCTTCAGGTCCTGCTTGATCCAGTTCAGCTGCTCGTCGCTGATCGCGTTCGCGGCGAGGCCAGGCGAGAACTCCGTGCTGTCGATGGCGACGAAGTGCCAGTTGCCCATTTCCCAGCTGTAGTAGGTCTTCCCGTTCGGCGTCGCGATCTTGCCGAAGTACTGCTTGTAGGCGCCCAGCGGGGTGTGGTCGTAGGTCTCGTGGTTGCCGGGGACCGGGTGCATGATGTTCTTGTACTTGCCCCAGGTCTTGTCGAAGTACTTCGTGAAGTCCTCGATATGGGCGTCGTCGTACTGGTTGTCGCCCATGGTGATGACCGCGGCCGGGTTCATCTGGCCGACCAGCGCGGCCGTCTTCGGGTGGATGCACGAAGAAGACGAAGCGGTGCACTGCTCGGCGATGTCACCAGAGGCGGCAAGGACGAACGAAGAACCGCCTGCCTGTGTTGTCGCCTGGATCTGATTGCTGGCCGCCGAAGTGTTGCCGGCTGCGTCCTTCGCGCGGACGGTGTAGGTGTACGCGGTGGACGCGCTCAGGCCGCTGTCCGTGTAGGAAGCGCTTTCAGTGGTGCCGACGACCTGGCCGTTGCGCAGCACTTCGTAGCCGCTGACGCCGACGTTGTCCGTCGAGCCGGTCCACGTCAGGTCCACAGTGGACGAAGTGACCGAACCCGCCTTGAGATTCGACGGCGCGGTGGGCGCCTGCGTGTCGCCGGAGGAGTCCGACGTCCCGTAAACCTGCATCTCCCAAAGGGAGTAGCCGTAACTGGTGGCGCGTTTCGTGCCGACGAGGCGCAGGTACCGGCCGCGCGCGGCCAGCCCGGTGAGGTCGTCGGTCCCGCCGTTGCCGTTGGCGACGGACTTGATCGGGGTCCACGCAGAGCCGTCGTTGGAGACTTCCAGCCGGTAAGCGCTGGCGTACGCCGCTTCCCAGTTCAGCTTGACCCGGTTGATGGCCGAGGGGCCGCCGAGGTCGACGCGGATGAACTGCGGGTCCACGCCTTCCGCGCTCGCCCAGCGCGTGGTGCTCTTGCCGTCGACGGCGAGCGGACCACCGTAGGACGAGGACTCCACCGAGGAGACCAGGACGGCTTTGCCTTGGGACAAAAGGACATCGGCGGCTTGGGCGTTGCCGCTGAGCAGCGTCGGCAACAGGATGGCGGCCGCGCCTAGTGGCAGTAGTCGGGTTCGGGCCTTCACATCGATCTCCCCGGGAATCCGTGGCGGCGGGCTGAGAGGGACGGGTGCGCGGCGTTCACTTCGAGTACACTTGTTCGTTTGGTAAGTTTCCTAACGAATGCGTACGGTAATCCGTACCACTCACTGAGTCAAGACGTAGACTCGTCCCATGACCGGCGCATTGATCTTCGACTTCGACGGGACGCTGGTCGACACCGAGGCGGCCGTCCTCGTGGCCTGGCAGGAGACCTTCCGCGCTCGCGGCGGCGAACTCCCCCTCGACGTCTGGCACACCGTGATCGGCACGCAGAACACCGCCGTCGCGATGTTCGAACTGCTGGAGAAGAACGACGAGAACCTGGACCGGGTCGCGGTCCGCACCGGCGTTCGCGCCAGGGTCACCGAGTTGCTGGAGTCGGTGGGGCCTCGGCCCGGAGTCGAGGAATACCTCGAAGACGCGAAGGAACACGGCCTGCGGCTGGCCATCGCGTCCAGTTCGACCGGCGACTGGGTCACCACGCATCTGAACCGGCTGGGCCTCGCGGACGCGTTCGAGGCCGTCCTCACCGGCGACCTCCACCAGGCGAAGCCGAGCCCGGACCTCTACCTTGCCGCGCTCGCCGCGCTGGATCTGCCCGCGGCCGAGGCGATCGCGTTCGAGGACTCACCGCACGGCGTCACCGCGGCGAAGGCGGCCGGACTCGAATGCGTCGCCGTGCCGAACGCGATCACCGCGGTACTGAACTTCGACCACGCCGATCTCGTACTGGGATCACTGGCCGACAAACCACTCGGCGAGCTGCTCAGCCGTTGAGCAGTTCAGCCAGCCGGGCGAGGAACGGACGCTGACCTTTGAGCAGCTTCTCCTCCGCATCGGCCAGCCCGAACCAGGCGACCCTGTCGACCTCCGGGAACTCCTGCGTCCGGCCCGACCGCGGCGGCCACTCCATCTCGAAGGTGCCCGGCACCACCTGAGCGGGGTCGAGGTCGCCTTCCACCGCCCAGACCGTCACGACCTTGCCGCCGGATTGCTTCACGACGCCCAGCGGGAGGTACTCCCCCTCCGGCGCCGGCAACCCCAGCTCCTCCTGGAACTCGCGCCGCGCGGCGGCCTCCGGCGCCTCGTCCGGCTCGTACTCGCCCTTGGGCACCGACCAGCCGCCTGCGTCCTTCTTCGCCCAGAACGGCCCGCCCATATGCCCGAGCAGCACCTCGGTCACCTCGCCCGACCTGCGGAAGAGCAGGATCCCGGCACTCGTCTTACCCGCCATGCCGTCCAGTCTGGCCTTGCGCCGATCGGGTGATGTGACCGGCCCGCGAAAAAAGTTTCCGCCCGGATGTCGATTCGCGTCGGGCCCGTCCGACGCGTTGTCAGAAGCCGCCCGACAGACCCTCCCGGAAGGACCGGAACCATGACGCAGACCATCACCGCCCCCGCCCAGACCAATGCCGCCCCGCGTGCCGCCAAGGCGCAGGGCGCGATCCAGTCCGCCGTCCGGATCGTCGTCTCGTTCCTCTTCCTCTGCCACGGCTTGCAGGGATTCGGATTCTTCGGTGGCGTCGACGGCGCGGGCGGCTCGGTCGAACTCGGTTCCTGGCCCGGCTGGTACGGCAGCGTGATCGAACTCGTCGGCGCCGCCTTCGTGCTGGTCGGCCTGTTCACCCGGCCGGTCGCGGTGCTCCTCTCCGGCGTCATGGCCTACGCCTACTTCACCGTGCACGCACCGGAAGGCCTGCTGCCACTGCAGAACATGGGTGAGCTGTCGACCCTCTACTGCTGGATCTTCCTGCTGATCGCCGCGATCGGCCCTGGCACCTACGCCCTCGACACGCTGCGCCGCCGCCGCTGAACGGAAAACGCGAGGCCCCTTTCCTGGAACCATTCCAGGAAAGGGGCCTTAATCGCGTTTCGGCGTCGTTAAATTCGGACATACCATGGAATTACCCCCCGAAAGAAAGTTCCCTGCCGATGGGGGTATCCGGCATCCTCTATCACATCAATGGTTTAGACCACCTTGAGCCGGAAGGATGCGTCATGACCCAGACAGCCGCCGCCACGACCACGGAGGTCGGCCCGGCCGGTCCCAAGTGGCAGGGACTGGCCCTCTCCGTCGTCCGCGTTGTGGTCTCGTTCCTCTTCCTCTGCCACGGTCTGCAGAAGATGGGCCTGTTCGACAAACCCGCCGTACCGTTCGCCACCTGGCCGGGCTGGTACGCCGGGGTGATCGAAACGGTCGGCTCACTGCTGATCCTGGCGGGCCTGTTCACCCGCCCGGTCGCGGTGCTGCTTTCGGGCACGATGGCGTACGCGTACTTCGTCGTACACCAGCCCGACGCGCTGCTGCCGCTGCAGAACAAGGGCGAGACGGCCGCCCTGTACTCCTGGATCTTCCTGCTGTTCGCGGTGGTCGGCCCGGGCACCTACGCGCTCGACACGCTGCGCCGCCGCCGCAAGTCCTGAAGCTCCGCGAACGTCTCGTAAGTGCTCCCCCGTGCCCGCCGGAGGGGTTGCGAAAGCCACTTTCGCAACGTTGAAGGTTGCGAAAGTGGCTTTCGCAAACGTCCGACTGTGGCACCGACCGCGGCCGGAAGCCACCTGGCCGCCCAAGCCCCACCAACGCTATGAAAGGTCCTTTCCTTGCAAATTTCGCAAGGAAAGGACCTTTCATAGCGTTCAGGAGTGGCGTCAGCGGCCCTGTGGCAACCCGGCGGCCAGATCCGACAGCGCCAGCACGTGCTCCATCAGCACGGTCAGCACCTGCTTCGTCGACTCGCGTTCCCGCGCGTCGCACAGCAGCAGCGGGACGTCCATGCCGACGTCGAGCGCCTGCCGGACCTCCTCGGTGCCGTAGCGGTAGGCGTTGTCGAAGCAGTTGACGGCGACGACGAACGGCAGCCCGCGCCGCTCGAAGAAGTCCACCGCCGCGAAGCAGCTGTCGAGCCGCCGCGTGTCGGCGAGCACGACCGCGCCCAGGGCGCCTTCGGCCAGCTCGTCCCACATGAACCAGAACCGGTCCTGCCCCGGCGTGCCGAACAGGTACAGGATCAGCTCGGGGTTGATGGTGATCCGGCCGAAGTCCAGCGCCACCGTGGTGGTCGTCTTCTTCTCGACACCGGTGAGGTCGTCGACGCCCTCGGACGCCGCGGTGATGACCTCCTCGGTGCGCAGCGGGGGAACCTCGCTGACCGAACCGACCATCGTGGTCTTACCGACCCCGAACCCGCCGGCGATGAGGACCTTGACCGCGTTCGCGGTCAGGGATCGCCGGGGCTCAGAGTTTCCGGATGCCATCAAGAACCGCCTGGAGTACGTGTTTGTTGGGGGTGTCGGTGACCGGGGTCGCGGTGCGGAACAGCACGAGGTTCTGTTCGATGAGGTCGCTCAGCAGCACCTTCACCACCGGCAGCGGCAGGTCTATGCGCGCGGCGACCTCCGCGACGGAAGTCGGTCTCTGGCACAGGTTGAGGATCCGCCCGTACTCCGGCTCGAAGCCCGCGACCTCCTGCGAGGAGCGCATGGCGACCACCAGGGTGATCAGGTCGAGGCCGATCGTGTCCGAGCGGGTGCGCCCGCCCGTGACGGCGTACGACCGGACCAGGGGCCCGGCCTCCTCCTCGAACCACGACTCGTGCCGCCCGCTCATGGCGACGTGGGAGTCGCGGCGCGGGGCGCCGAAGTGAGCACCGCGCCGACCCGTTTGACCATCAGGTTCATCTCGTAGGCCACGAGGCCCATGTCCGCGTCCTCCTTCGCCAGCAGCGCGAGGCACGCACCGCGGCCGGCCGCGGTGACGAACAGGAAGGCGTGGTCCATCTCGACCATGGTCTGGCGGACGTTGCCGCCGCCGAAATGCCGTCCCGTGCCCCGCGCGAGGCTCTGGAACGCCGACGCGACCGCGGACAGGTGCTCGCCGTCCTGCTCCGACAGGTTCCCGGACCGACCGATGAGCAGGCCGTCGGAGGACAGGACTACCGCCCTGTCGGCACCGGCGACACGCTTGACCAGGTCATCCAGCAACCAGTCGAGTTCACTGACTCCCGCGTTGGCCATCTAGTCACGATCTCCGTACATGTCGAGGTCGGTGTAATCGTCGGTCGGTTCGGTGTCCCGCGCGCGGCGCGTGCCCTGCTGGAACGCGGCGAGCCGGTTCCTCGCCAGCTCGGGGGTGTCCTCGCGGACGTCCTCGCGCTGGGCGGCGGGCCGGTCCTCCATCAGCTGGGGAACCAGGTTCGCCTGGCGGCGGCGCTGCGGCAGCGGTGGCCTGCCGGGCGCCTCGGGGCCGGGCCGCCGGGTCTGCGGCGGACGGCCGTCCTGCGGCCGGGTGTCGGCAGGCGGCCACGCCGGTGGCTGCACCGGCTGAGGGCGGCCTTCGGCGCGCACCGGTTCCGGGCGGATCGGCTCGGGCCGCGGTGTCTCCGGCCGGGGCACCCGTGGCGGGCGCGGGGGCAACGGCGGCAACGCGGATCCGGGCTGCTCCGGGGCCTGCTGCTGGGGCTGGGGCGCGACCGGCATCGGCACGGGCAGTTCGGGCCGCTCCGCGGGGATCTCGGTGCGGTGGCGGGCACGACGGCCCGGAAGCAGCGGCGCGGCTTCCGGCACCTCGGTGCTCTCGGGGTCCACCTCGTCCTCCGGCTGATCAGACGGGACCGGCGCGAGCAGGTCGGTGCGGACGAGCACGATGGCCCTGGTGCCGCCGTACGCGGATTCGCGCAGGTGCACGGAGATCCCGTGCCGCGCGGCGAGGCGCGCGACCACGAACAGGCCCAGCCGTGGCTCGGCTGACAGGGCCATGATGCCGAAGTCCGGCGGATCGGCCAACATCGCGTTCAGTTCGGCGGCCTGTTCGGGCTCGATACCGAGGCCCTGGTCCTCGACCTCGATCACGACGCCCTTGCCGACGACGTTGCCCCGCAGCTCGACGCGCGACTGCGGCGGCGAGAAGGACGTCGCGTTGTCGATCAGCTCGGCGAGCAGGTGCACGAGGTCGCCGACGACCGGGCCCTGCACCGCCATCGCGGGCATCTTCGCCGTCTTCACCCTGGCGAAGTCCTCGGTCTCGGCCGAGGCGCCGCGGGTCAGCTCGGCCAGCGTCACCGGCTTGCGCCACTGACGGCCGGGCTGCCCGCCACCGAGGATGATCAGGTTCTCCGCGTTGCGGCGGGCGCGGGTCGAGAGGTGGTCCAGCTGGAAGAGCGTTTCCAGCTGCTCCGGGTCCTCCTGCTTGCGCTCGGCCTGGTCGAGCACCTTGAGCTGGCGGTGCACGATGACCTGGCTGCGGTGCGCGATGTTGAGGAACACCGCCTTGGTGCCCTCACGCGTCTTGGCCTCTTCGACGGCGGCCGCGATGGCGGTCTGCTGCGCCTTGTTGAAGGCCTCGGCCACCTGGCCGATCTCGTCGTCGCCGTGGTCGAGGAAGTGACCCTTGTCGTCGAGGTCGACGGGTTCGCCCGCCCGCACGCGGTCCACCAGTTCGGGCAGCCGGATCTCGGCGACGTCGAGGGTGTCCTCGCGCAGCCGCGCCAGCCTTCCGATGAGCCGGTTCGACAGCCGGAGGGCGATGATGAACACGCCGATCGCCACCAGCAGCGCGATGGCCGCGGCGATGGCCGAGGTGATCAGCGTCCGGTCGGCGTCGTCCACCGCCTGCGTCGTGGCCGTACCACTCTGCTCGACGAAGCCGCGCATCATCGCGTCGCTGACGCCGCGCGCGGCCTGCAGCCACGTCTGCTCGGGGATGGGGAGCGTGGCCTTGCTGTTCTGCAGGAAGGTGTTCTCGACCGTGGTGACGGCCTTCCACGGATCGCTCGCGACGAGCTGGTCGAACTTCGCCTTGACGTCCGGGAGCATCCGCGAGACCGACGACTCCAGCTGCGAGCGATAGGAACCGACCTCGGTCACGTAGGCGCGGTAGGTCTCGTCGGTGAAGCCGCCGCCCGCGACGGCCGCGGCGGCGAGGGCGTTCGCGCGCTGCATCTGGTCGATGGCGGTGAACAACGGGACCGCGGTGATGCGCTGGTAGGCGTTCTCGGCGTTCGGCGCGTCCTGTGCCAGCCCGGTGAGACCCTCGACGAACTGGTCGAGGATCTGGTTGTAGAAGGTGAAGGCGTCCAGCAGCGGGAGCTGGCCGGAGTCGGCCGACTGCCGGATCTGCGGCGCCTTCTGGAGGAGCCCGTTCAGCGTGGCGATATTGCGCTGAACGCTGTCGGGCGAGTCGCCGACGAACTTCTGCAGATGCGCGGCGACGCCCTGGGCGGCGGCGTCGGTCTTGGCGCGCTGCTCGGTGAGCGTGGCGTGCTGCGACCGGTCGCCGGCGAGCTCGCGCAGCGTCAGGCGCCGCTCTTCCTGAACCTGGACGAAGAAGGGGAGAGAGGGGGCTTCCGAGTCACGAATTCGCTGCGCGTAGTCACGACCGTCGACCGCGTCGAAGATCAGGTACCCGCCGATCGCCAGACCGACCAGCATCAGCGCGACGCTCGGAATGAGCGCGATCGTCAGAACGCGCGAACGAATCGAAGAGCCGCGGCCCCGTCGAAGGGAAATCTGCTTCACCGTGGTCCGTTTTCCTTCCGGCAGTTTTGGTGTCGGGTCGCCGGGGATTCCTACCCGCGGGATCCGATAGCCGGATCAACACAGCGTGGTCCGCTCCGCCCGCGAAGACGCTAGGAGACCCAAACGGGTGAGTCAAGTCCAGACGCGAAGGGTAGTCGCGTATGGCCGTGACCAGCTGACGAGAGGCAGGCGGACCTCGAAAGTCCACCACGTGGAGCAGTGCGCCCCGCCAAGTGACTCACCAGTAGGTCACCTGGTGGTTTACCGCAGGCAGCGCCTTGATCGACACTCTTCGGACTCGATCAAGTCACGCCTCGGGGCGTTCGTGTCCGAGCCGAAAAGTCCACGAAAACTACTCGCCGTGACCTCGCTCACGCTTTCGGACCAGCGCTCCACATACCGTTCGGTTTGCGAACGACATCACCGCGGAGGAACGCCGTCGTCACACCCTTCGCGCCACGAAATCGATAATTCCCGCCGCCCATTGCCGATGATTCGGCGAAATGATCTTCATGGCGGACGCCGAGCTCGTCGTCGATGAGCGCGTCGACCCTGCCGGAGGCGTCGCGAAGGATCCGGGCGCCCGCCCAGCACAAGGTCGCCACCCCGCAGATCAGGATCACGACTAGCGCGGTCTCGACCGGATACCTGGCCCCGAATTCATTGAGCAGAAAACCGGAGGCGGCGCCCGACACGGCGACGGCGACATAGGTGAACGACATGATCCCCTCCTTCTCCCGGCGCCGTGGCCCGCGCCTCGCCGGTAAGACGGGCGACGCGGGTTTTCCTTACGCCACAGGGGAAGGATCTACGTCACACGCCCGGCGAGCGAATATCGAGATTAACAGCGGATTCGCGAAAGATCGCGCGTTCTCCCCCGCCGGGGCGAGGTGATCACCTCTTTGCCACGGATTCCGGAATGCGGCTCGACCTTATCGACACCCCCAGTGTCATTCGAAAATGCTCGAAACACCTTGCTCAGCTTCGGAGGTCCCGAAGCGTCGTCACGGCGCGAAGCACCTCGCCGTAGGTCGTGTACAGCGGCGCCAGCCCGAACCTCAGCACGTTGGGCGGCCGGAAGTCGCCGATCACCCCGCGGTCGATCAAGGCGGCCATCGTCTTGGCCGCGTCGTCGTCGACGACCGAGATCTGGTGGCCGCGGTCCACCCCGCGCGGGGTCGGGATCGTCGCGCCGTCGAGGAGTTCGTCCGCGCACCGGAAGAAGAACTCGCCGAGCGCGAGCCCCTTCTGCCTGAGCAGCCCGCGGTCCACGTCGTCCCAGACGTCGAGGGCCGCGTCCAGCGCCAGCAACGAAAGGATGTCCGGTGTGCCCGCGCGGCCTCGCGCGATACCCGCGTCCGCCTCGTACGCGCCCCGCATCGCGAACGGGTCGCGGTCGCCTGCCCAGCCCGCCAGCGGCTGCTCGAACCTGTCCAGCCATTTCGTTGCCACGTAAAGGAAAGCGGGCGCGCCGGGGCCACCGTTGAGGAATTTGTAGGTGCAGCCGACGGCGAGATCCACGCCCGCCGCGTCGAGCTCGACCGGCAACGCGCCGACGCTGTGGCAGAGGTCCCAGAGCGCCAGCGCACCGGCGTGGTGCAGCGCCGCGGTCAGCTCGGCCATGTCGTGGGCCCGCCCGGTGACGTAGTCGACGTGGTTGATCAGCGCGACGGCCGTCCGCTCGCCCACCTGGGCCGGCATGTCCTCGGCGACGACCCGGCGCACCGTGCGCCCGGTCAGCCGGGCGACCTCGTCGGCGATGTAGCCGTCGGTCGGGAAGGTGTCCGCGTCGACGAGGATCTCGTCGCGGCCTGGCTTGAGGCGGGTCGCGGCGACCAGCGCCTTGAACAGGTTCACGCTGGTCGAATCCGCCACGACGAGCTGCCCCGGCCCGGCGCCCACCAGCGGGGCGATCCGTTCGCCGACCCGCACCGGAGCCTCCCACCAGCCCTCCGACCAGGACCGGATGAGCCGCCCGCCCCACTGCTCGCGGACGACCGCGGCGACGCGTTCGGCCACGTGCTTCGGCGGGGCGCCCAGCGAGTTGCCGTCGAAATAGGCGACGTCCGCGTCGAGGTCGAATTCGTTTCGCTTGTGTGCCAAGGGATCGGCCGCGTCCAGCGCAGCGGCCTCGGCTACGAGGTCAGTCACGGCGACCATCGTCGGCGAGAGTGTTCCAGAAGTCCAGCTCGTACGCCTGGAACAGCCGCGCGTGGGTCCGAGCGTCCTTTTCGGACAGATCACCGGTGTCGAGCGCGGCCTGCACCGCCTGGACGGCCAGGTCCTCGAGCTCCGGCGACGGCGTGCCGAAGAAGTCGAAGAAGGCGCACGACTCGTCGTCGAAGCCGTATCGCTCGCGCATCGCGGCGGCGATCGCGGCGCAGTACCGGCCGAAGGCGGCGAAGTTGGCGACGATCGCCACGATGACGTCCGCCGGCTCGCCGTTGAGCGCGAGCCAGGCGACGAACGCCGGGTACGCCTGGCAACCCGCGCGCGGCTCGAAGCCGGGCTGCTCCTCGGCGAGCGCCGCCAGTTTGCCGAGCGCCAGCCCCTCGCCGGAGGCCAAGGCCGTGAAGAACTCCCGTGCCCGCCGCTCGCGGGAACGCGACGCGAGATGGAGGAAACTGCGCCAGTCGCTGCGGACGATCCGGTACTCCTCCGCGGCGATCGCGGCGAAGACCTCACGCGGCGCCTCGCCCGCCTCGACCAACGGGACGAGCCTGTTCTCGTCGTCGCGGGGCGCCAGCTCCGCCTGGACCGCGTCGATCAACTCGCGTGCCGAACCGGTCGTCGTCAAGGCTCCTCCTGGTGCGGGACTGACGCGGTGAAAACGGAAAAGGTGGACATTTCGCGGAGCACGGCCGTGGCCGCGATTCTCTATCCAGCACTGCCGACAGCCCTTACAGTGTGCCTGATCAGGCAGCATCGAGGAGGCCAGCGTTGACCACCCAGCCGACCGTCGCCGAGCAGATCGAAGGCCAGACCATCCCCGCCCTGCTTCACCGCAACGCCCAGGAGTTCGGTGACCTGCCGGCGGTCACTTCACTCGACATCGAGGGCAAGCCGACCCTGACCTGGGCCGAATTCCGCACCGCCATCGCGGAGGTTTCCCGAGGACTCGCCGGCCTCGGGCTCGGCGTCCGCGACCGGATGCTGATCATGGCGCCGAGCAGCCCGGACCACCTGATCGCCGATCTCGCCGCGGCCCATCTCGGCGCGATCCCCTGCACCGCGTACGCGACGCTGAGCCCGGAGCAGATCGGGTTCGTCGCCCGGCACAGCGCCGCCGGCGTCGTCGTCCTCGCCGGCGCCGACGAACTCGGCCGCTGGTCGCAGGTCCTCGACGACCTGCCCGCGCTACGGCACGTCATCCTGCTCGACGCGTCCGCGGTGCCCAAGGACGACAAGCGGTTCCTGTCGTTCGCCGAGCTGCGCGCGGCCGGTGCCGAGGCACACGCGGCCGATCCGCGGGCGTTCGAGACCGCGTGGTCCGCGATCACCCCGGACGATCCGCTGTCGATGATCTACACCTCCGGCACCACCGGCGACCCCAAGGGTGTCGTGCTGTCGCATCGCAACGCGATCTACCAGGCCGTCGCCGTGCAGAAGCTGCACGAGTCCCCGATGCACGCCACGAACATCGCGTACCTGCCGCTCGCGCATATCGCCGAACGCGAGCTGTCGATCTACATGCCGATCGTGTGGGCCGGGCACGTGCACACCGTCGCCGACCCGACGGGCGTCGTCGGCGCGCTCGGCCAGGTGCACCCGAAGAGCTTCTTCGGGGTTCCGCGGGTGTGGGAAAAGATGGTGGCCGGCCTCAAGAACCTGCTCGGCTCGCTGCCGGAGGAGAAGCGGAACGGCCTGATCGCCGCGAACGAACTGCTGCAGCAGGGCTACAAGCTGCGCAGTGACGGCAAGGAGGTACCGGCGGAACTCGCCGAAAAGATCGCGCAGACCGACGCGGCCGTCCTCGCGCCGGTGCGGGCGATGCTGGGGCTCGACCAGATCGAGGTCGCCTCCAGCGGTGCCGCCGCCCTGCCGGTGGAGATCCTGTACTTCATCGCCGGGCTCGGCGTCGAGATCCAGGAGGTCTGGGGGCTGTCCGAGACCACCGGCGCGGTCACCTCGAACACGCCTTCGGCGTTCAAGGCCGGTTCGGTCGGCCGCCCGCTGGAAGGTATCGAGGTGAAGGTCGCCGAGGACGGCGAACTCCTCGTCCGCGGCGCGATCGTGTTCCTCGGCTACCTGCAGGCGGACGGCACGATCAAACCGGACGTCGACGCCGACGGCTGGCTCGCCACCGGCGACATCGGGACGATCGACGAACGCGGTTTCGTCACGATCACCGACCGCAAGAAGGAACTGATCATCACTTCGAGCGGCAAGAACATCGCCCCGACGAAGATCGAAGGTCTCCTGAAGGAACACCCGCTGATCGGGCAGGCCGTCGCCATCGGTGAGAAACGGCCGTACGTCACGGCGCTGATCGTCATCGACGACGAGATCGCGCCGGGCTGGGCGACCGCGAACGGCATCCAGCTCGCGGAAGGCGAATCGCTCGCCGACAACGCGGAGGTCCGCGCGGAGATCGAGAAGGCCGTCGAGGCGGCGAACGCGCGGCTGGCCAGGATCGAGCAGATCAAGCGGTACCACGTCATCCCCAAGGCGTGGACGCCGGAAACCGGCGAGGTGACTCCGACTCTGAAACTGAAGCGGCGGATCATCAACGACCGGTACGCGCCGACCATCGCGGACCTGTACGCGGCCGCACCCGAACCCGCCCCGGCCGCCGGTTCCTGAGCCGTAACACTCGTGATTGGGGGCGTAACTCGCGTGTCTGGATGCGTAACACGCGAGTTCCGTCTCCAATCACGTGAGTTACGTCTTCAAGCACGCGAGTTCCGTCTTCGAGCACGGGACGAAAGGAGTCGCGACCGGCAAGGGGCCGCTGCTAACTTGCCGCCGTGGATCTCTTCTCCCGCTCTTGGGCGGCGCTCCTCGCCACCGTCGCCGAAACCCCCGACGAAGACTTCGCCAAGCCGTCCGGCTGCGCAGGCTGGCTGGTGCGGGACCTGGTGTGTCACCTGGTGATCGACGCCCAGGACGTCCTGATCACCCTCGCCACTCCCGCCGAGACGGAACCCACGCGCGACGCGGTCACCTACTGGGAGGTCGCCGAGAAGCCGCCCACCGGCGAGGACGACCTCGACGCGCTGATCGTGCGCCTCGCCGCCGCCTACCAGGAGCCGCGGCTGCTCAAGTTCCACCTCGACGACGTCGGCTCCGCCGCGGGCCGGGCCGCCGGCCTCGCCGACCCGGCGACGCGGGTCGCCACCCGCGACATCGTCCTGACCGCGGGTGACTTCCTCGCCGCGTACGTCCTGGAGTGGACGCTGCACCACCTCGACCTGGTCGCGTATCTCCCGCACCTCGACGGCCCCGCCGCCGACAGCCTCGCCAGGACACGGCAGATCCTGGAGCAGCGCACCGGCGAAACGTTCCCGGCTTCGTTCTCCGACACGGACGCGCTGCTGGTCGGCACCGGCCGCCGTCAGCCGACGGACGCCGAGAAGGCCGAACTCGGCGACCTTGCCGCGAAGCTGCCGTTCGTAGTGGGTTAAGCCGGACGACACGGCCGTGTCGTCCGTCTGATCACGCGTGTCGTCCGTCTGATCACGCGAGTCACGCCGTCCGGGTCGACTCCGTCCACTTGCGCAGCCGGGGCGGGACACGCTTTTCGAGGCCATAGTTCTCCAGGTGCGCGCTGAAGACCTCGTCGAAGGCGCGCTGCACGGTCTCGGTGTCCCACACCGGCCGCTCGAGGATGGGCTGCTTCAGAAACGGCTGCCCCATGACGTGCAGCTGCGGCCCGTTGCAGCGGATCATCTGCCCGGTGATCCCGTCGGAGCCGGGGCCGAGCAGGTAGAGCACGACGGGCGCGATCCGCGACGGCGTCCGGTCCGGCGGGCAGGCCCGCAGCGACCGTTCGGACTTCCACACCATCCGGGTGTGCGCGAGCGGGCAGACCGCGTTCACCCGGATCCCGCTCTCCTCCAGGTCGAGTGCCCACGAGTAGGTGAGCGAAGCGACGGCGCCCTTACTGGCGGCGTACACGCCGAGTTTGCGCTGCCCGAGCGACGCCCCCGAAGAGATGTTGACGATCGAACCCGGCTTGCCCCGCGCCACCATCGCCTTGATCGCGGCGAGCCCGGTGTACATGACGCCGAGGACGTTCACCTCGACCAGTTCGCGAGCCTGCTCGACGTCGTCCTCCCACGGCAGCGCCTCGTAGTTCAGGCCGGCGTTGTTGACCAGCCCGTCGATCGCGCCGAACTCGGCGAGGCACAGGTCGACGATCTCCTGTGCCTGCTTCGGATCCGCGACGCTGTGCCCGCTGGCGACCGCCCTGCCCCCGAACCGGCGGATGTTCTCCGTCGTCCGTTCGGCCAGTTCGGCGTCGATGTCGTTGACCACGACGGCCCCGCCCGCCCTCGCGACGTGCACCGCGAACGCCTCGCCGAGGCCTCGACCCGCCCCGGTCACGACGACGGCCCTGTCGTCGAGCAAACCGTTCATCGCCTTCACCCCTTTGACCCAGCCGGCCTCCACCTCCAGGCCGGTCTCTACTCAGTGTTGACCCATTCGGCCCAGCCGGAACGCCGACGGCGGCGAACGGCGGCCCGGCTGCGCCGAGCGAGGGCGGGGCGATAGGCGCGCAGATACCCGCGGGCGAGTCAGACCGACGTCACCCACCGGTCGGACGGCGTAGCCCGATCAGCTCAAGAGGCGAAGGATTCACCGGTCTTCTGTTCGTCTCCCTGTAGCCGGAGGCATACTGAACGTTGTCCGGCGGGACGAAAACTGTGACTCCCTCGTCGACCGCGTAACACGGCAGGCAAGAATGCGAGGGACGTAAGTTCACCCGATCGGGGGGAGGTGGTCACGCAGTGAAGACGAACGCGGCGCCGCGGATGACCGCCGCCCTGGCGAACCGCGAGTTCCGCGCACTCTGGCTCGCCGAGGTGCAGTCCCTCATCGGGGACCAGCTCACCATCGTCGCGCTGGCGATCCTCGTCTACGAGCGGACAGGCTCCGCACTGCTTTCCGCGGTGGTCTACTCCCTCACCTTCCTGCCCGCGCTGGCCGGCGGTCTCGGCCTCTCCCAGCTGGCCGACCGCTACCCGAGGCGCACCGTCCTCGTCGTCTCCTCCCTGATCCAAGGTGTGCTGATCGCGATCATGGCGATCCCCGGAACCCCGCTCGCGCTGCTGTGCGGGCTGGTAGTCCTGGCACGGCTCGTGAACGCACCCGGCAACGCGGCGCAGAACGCACTGACCCGCGAGGTGTTCACCGACGACGACCTCTATCTCAAGAGCCAGGACATCAGGGGGATCTCGACCAACACCGCCATGCTGCTCGGCCTGGCGGGCGGCGGCCTGCTGGTGTCGCAGGTCGGGGCGAGCTGGGCGCTGGCGCTCGACGCCGCGACGTTCCTGCTGAGCGCGGCCGTGGTCCGTTTCTCGGTCTCCCGGCGGGCGGCGGCGTCCGACGGCAACGGCAGCTGGTTCGGCGCGGTGAGGCAGGTTTTCGGCAACCGTCACCTGCGGGTGCTGGTCTGGTTCTCGTGGCTGGTCGGCCTGGCCGTCGTCCCCGAAGGGCTCGCCGCGCCGCTCGCCGTGGAGATGGGCGTGGGGAAACAGGCCGTCGGCTGGCTGCTGGCCGCCGATCCGCTGGGCTTCGTCATCGGGGCGTTCCTGCTGTCCCGGTTCGTCTCGGCGGAACAACGACGGAAGCTGCTCGGCGTGCTGGCGGCACTACCGATGGTCGCCCTGATCGCCTTCGTGCTCGAACCCGGGCTGATCCCGGCGTTGCTCCTGCTGGCGGCGGCGGGTGCCGCGGGGGCGTACCTGATCACGGTGAGCGCCACGTTCATCACGTGGGTCCCGAACGAACTCAGGGGCGGTGCGGGTGGGGTGTACCGCACGGGGTTGCGGGTGGCTCAAGGAATAGGGGCGGGACTCGGCGGGCTCGCCGCCGATCGGCTCGGGTCGGCGAACTCGGCCATCGCGCTGGCGGGCGTGGTCGGCCTGCTGCTGGCCGTACTGGTCGCACTCAGCTGGGGACACATCAACGGATCCAGCCCGGAACCGCTGCTGTCATGAGGAATCCACACTGGACGACCCCTGGGGCGGCACGGCCGCCCGGCGGGTTCGTACGCGGAAATCTCGACACGACACTGCTTCGGCACCTCAGTGAAAAGAAACGGCTTCGGATCAGAAGTCACGGCTCGACACGGTCACACACCTCCCGGTCACCTCGTTGCTGCGAACTAATACCTTGCCAGGGCTCAGAAGTCACGACTGGACACTATCCGTCACCCCTTCCGCGTCACGTCTCGAAAAACATTCAGTTGCCAAGATCAGAAATCACGGGACACGATTGGCACCTCCGGTCCGTGTTCGCGGGCACCCTTGCCGGTGTCGAACAACCGATGCGATGGGATGATACCGGCCGTGGAATACGAACGGTGTATCAGTCGGTACCGGTGAGATTACTCAGCCGTGCCGTCCGCGCGGAAAAGAGGTAGCAATTGCCAGCCGAGACCGGTGACCGCCGCCAGCACGGTGACGGCACCGGCGACCTTGACGACGCGACGGCGACACCCGCCGCCCAGAGCGGCGAACCGGTGACCGAACGCGGGCGGGCGAGCCCGGAAGGTGACCAGGCCGGGCCGCCGGAACGCCACCCCTACGATCCCAGGGCGTGGGCGCTGTGGCAGCGGCCGAAGCGATTCATCGCGTTCCTTTTCGCGATGGAGGCCATCGGAATCGCGATCATGGTCGTCGCGACGATGAATTCCGCGAATCCGGGGAGAATCGACTGGGTTCGTTTCGCGATTCTCGCGGTCGGCGCGACGGCGCATATTCAGCTCACCCAGCGCCAAGAGGAAAGGCGTCGCGACCGGAGCCGCACGGTCCTCATCGACCTCACCGCCGTATGGACATTTCCGGCCGCGGTGATCCTGCCGCTTTCACTCACGCTTTCCATCATCGCGATCGTCCGGATCCAGCATTGGTTCATCGCCCGCCGCCCCGCGCACAACTTCGTTTTCTCGTCGGTCACCCACGGCGTTTCGGTGACACTGGCGTCACTCACCTTCGCCGCGTTCGGGCCGCATGAATGGGGCCGGATCTCCGGCTGGGACACCCTCGGCGAGTTCGGCGTCCTGATCGTCACCGGAATGGTGTTCGAAGCGGTGCAGATCGCCTACATCGGCGGCATCCTCGCGCTCGGCTCACCGAAGCGGCCGTCGATCTCCACCGTGCTCGGCAACGCGGCGGACAACCTGCTGGAGGCCATCACGATCGGCCTCGGCGCGGTCACCGCGGTGCTGCTGTTGATCATGCCACCGATGGTGATCGTGATGGCCGTGGTGACGGTGGTGTTCAATCGCCTCGCCGAGATCGACCAACTGCAAAACGACGCGCGGACGGACCCGAAAACCGGTGTTCTCAACATGCGCGGATGGTCGGAGTCGGCCGATCGGGCACTCGGCAGGACTGCCCGATCGGACGACAGCCTGGCACTTCTGATGATTGATCTCGATCACTTCAAGTGGATTAACGACACATATGGACATCCGGCGGGCGACGACGTCCTCCGCGATGTGGCCCGGAAATTGGACGAGGTCACCCGGCCCGCCGACGTCATCGGCCGGTTCGGCGGCGAGGAATTCCTCGTACTCCTGCCGGATATCGACGAAACGTCGGCCAAACTCGCCGCCGAGCGAGTGCGCAGTGCTATCGCCGAACTGCATATAGTGACTACCGACAAAAGGGGCAGCCGGGTGACCATCTCGGGCCGCACCACCTCGATCGGGGCGGCTCTGTTCCCTCGTCACGGTGAATCCCTGGAGGAACTCCTGCACGCCTCCGACGCCGCCGTCTACGTGGCCAAGGAGAACGGCCGGAACCAGGTGCGCTTCGCCCAGGACGTGGATCGGCCCACCCCGCCGCCGCCCACCGCCGAGGGCTGAAAGCGTCCTTCACCTCATTCCACGTGGTGAAAGCGCCCTTCGCCGCGCCGCATGCGGGGAAAGCGTCCTTCAGCCCCTGGTCACCCATCCGGGGGCGACTCGGGGGTTATCCGGATGTCGGCCTTGATCGGCGGATGGCACCCTGGACGCCATGCCAGCGACAGCCGAAGCCGCCGCTCGTCCTGCCCGGATCCGGCGGCCGTGGTCGACTTCGGGCTGGTTGCTGCTGGTCACCGTGCTGGTCTTCGGCTTCGGGCTGATCGCGTCACGGCCGGCCTCGCCGCCGGACCAGGGCCCACCGACGGGTGACATCCTCGCCGCGCAGAACGCGGTCGACGCGCTGGTGCGGCCGGGCCCGGTCGAGAACGCGATCGCCGAACTGCCTGCCGACTTCACCGCGGTCAGCGGGATCACCCCCGGCGTGATGACGGCACGCGACGGCACCGTGCGCGCCGTCCACACCGACGGCGGGTGCTCGGCGCCCTGGGGCGACGACAACACCAAGTGGGACTACGCGGTCCCCTGCAAGGCGCACGACCTGGGTTACGACATCCTCCGCTACGCCGAACGCAAGGGGCACCCGCTCGGGCAGGAGGCCAGGGCTTCGCTCGACGACCGGCTCTCGGCGGACATGCACAACGCCTGCGTCCTCAACCCGATGGACTCACGCGGCACCTGCGACGTCGTCGCCTCCCTCTATACCGCCGGTCTCGTGCTCAACTCCTGGCATCAGCGCTGGGGGCCGCCGGTCGGCGACCCGCTCGGCCCGATGATCGCCGGCGTGCTGGTGATCGGCGCGCTGCTGGTGTTCCGGCTGCGCGGCTGGGTCCGCAACCGCCGCGCCGCCGTCACGCTCCCGGCCGAGCCACGGCCGGTCGTCCCGGTCGGGCGGTGGGCGTTGCTCGGGGTCACCAGTGTCGTCCTGATGCTGCTCGGCGAATCCGCCGTCGCGCTCGCTCACTGGGCGGGGGCGCCGGAGCGGTCGTTGTGGCCGTTCACCTGGCTCGCCCAGCTCTGTCCGCTCATCTTCTTCGCGATCGGCCGGATCAACGAAGCGGGCTGGCGGTCGATCCGCGCGACCGGCGGCCGCTACCCGCAGTACCTCGCCGACCGCGCGAGCCCGTTGCTGCGCCCGGCGCTGATCTTCGCCGTCGTCGCGCTGGTCGTCCCCCTCGCGCTGGAGGTGCTGGGGATCCCGACGGGCACGAACGCCACCGTCATGCGGATCGCGCTGCATCCGCTCTGGCTGCTCGGTGTCTTCCTGCTGACCGTCGTCCTCGCGCCGGCGCTGCTGACGCTGTACCGCCGGACGCGGAGCGCCTCCGTCGCCGGGTTGCTGGCCTTGACCTTGGCGAGCGAGGCCGCCGCGCAGTGGTCCGGTTCGGCCGTCCCGCGCTACGCGGAGACGTTGTTCCTCGCTCTGTTCGTCCAGCAACTGGCGTTCGCCCACGCCGACGGTGTCCGCCTGCCGCGCGCCGCCCTCGTGGCGACGGCGTTCACCGGCGCCGCCGGGCTGGGTCTCGCGGTCGCCGTCCGCGGCGAAGGGCCGATGCTGCTCGGCGGGCCCGGCGCCCCGGCCGCGCTGTCGGGTCCGCCGTGGGGAGTGCTCTTGCTCGGCCTGGTGCAGCTCGCGCTCCTCGGCCTGCTCGCGCGGCCACTGGCCCGGCTCGGCGGCCGTTCCGTGGTCGCCGACACCGCCCGGTTCGTGCTGCGCGCCCCGATGAGCCTGTACCTCGGCTTCCTGTCCGCGATGCTGCTGCTCGTGGCGGTCGTCTACCTGCCGGGGCCGTTCGTGGACGGGCTCAGCTGGCTGGCGCGCCCGAAGGTCCTGCTCGCGATGGCGCTGCTGGCCGTGCCCGCCGTGCTCGTCTTCTGGTGGTTCGAGCGGCATTCGGGGCCGCAACAGCGGACGGTCGGCGAGCCGGGCCTGCGGGCCATGGTCTTCTGCCGCGCGGCGGCCACGGTCGGCATGGCATACGCGATGCTCGGCGTGTTCGGGTTCGCCCTCACCCGCTTCGGTGGCGCCTCCGCCGACGCCGACCTCCTCGGGATCCGGTTCGGCCCGGTCCAGAGCCTGGTCAACCTGCTGCTCGGGGTGTACCTGCTGCACACCGTGCGGAACGGCACCAGCCGGATGACCGGGACCTGGCTCGTGTGCGCGGTCGCGTGCGCGCCGCCGCTGATGACCGCGCTCGACGGGAAGCAGGTGAGCGCAGCTTCCGTCGCGCTGCCGGTCGCGACGATCGTCGTCGCGATGCTCGCGGCGGCCGCCACGCTGGTCCCCGCCCGCGCGGCCCGGCGTGTCCTGCCCTGATCCAGACGGCACTGACCAGGCGTTTTCCGTACCATCAAGAGGAAACCGGTGGTGCGTGCCACATCTTCGGGGGGATGTGTAATCCTGCGACAACCCGCAACAGGCACCATGCGTCCCTTGAAGAGACCGTCGAACCGGTAACGACCAGAAGGAGCAGACCGCGTGGAGTACCCGCCTCGGAATGGGTATGGGGATCGACGTCCCGCCCGCCCTAGGCAGGACGCGCCCGGACGCGTTCCTTCCCGACCGGCCCCGCCCCGTGGAGCCCGCCCGGCGCCCGCCCGTCAGGCCGCGGGCATGCCGCCCCGGCGCCCGGCCCCGCGGCGGCGGTCGTTCCGCGGCCCCAAGATCGCTCTCGGGCTGGTCTCGCTGCTGGTGATGGGCCTGACCGGGTACGCGTGGGCCGCGATGGACGGCCTGACCTTCGCGAACGTCGGCATCGGCGCGGACGAAGGCGAGAAGCCCGCCGACGGCGCCCGCGACATCCTGCTCGTCGGCCTCGACAGCCGCACGGACGCGCAGGGCAACCCGCTGTCCAAGGAAGTACTGGCCCAGCTGCGCGCCGGGCAGGCGGACGGCGAGCTGAACACCGACTCGCTGATCTTCGTGCACATCCCGAACGACGGCTCGAAGGCCGTCGCGATCTCGCTGCCGCGCGACTCCTACGTCGACATCCCCGGCGGCTACGGGAAACACAAGATCAACTCGGCTTATGCCCGCGCGATGCTCGACGAGCGCAAGAAGCAGCAGGAGAACGGCGTCTCCGACCCGAAGGAACTCGACCAGAAGGCCAACGAGGCCGGGGCGAAGACCCTGATCAAGACGGTCGAGCAGCTGACCGGTTCGACCATCGACAACTACGCCGCGATCAACCTGCTGGGCTTCAGCGAGATCACGCAGGCCATCGGCGGGGTCGACGTCTGCCTGAACAACGACGTCAACGACCAGTTCTCCGGGGCGAAGTTCACCAAGGGCCCGCACACCATCTCCGGTGTCGAGGCGCTCGGCTTCGTCCGGCAGCGGCACGGGCTGCCGCGCGGCGACCTCGACCGCGTCGTCCGGCAGCAGGTGTTCATGGCCGGGATGGCGCGGAAGGTGCTGTCGGCGGGCACGCTCGCGAACCCCGGCAAGCTCAACGACCTGATCACGGCCATCAAGAAGTCGGTCGTGCTCAACCAGAACTGGGACGTCTTCGGCTTCGCGCAGCAGATGAAGAGCCTCACCGGCGGTCAGCTCGAGTTCCGGACGATCCCGATCGTCAACATCGAGTACAAGACCCCGAACGACGGCGTCGCCATCCAGGTCGACCCGAAGCAGGTGAAGAACTTCGTCCAGGGGCTCGCGGGCCCGCAGCCGGGCGAACAGCAGCAGGCGCCGCCCGCCGAGTCGCCCAACAAGGCGACCACGGTCGACGTCCGCAACTCGACGAACCGGGACGGGTTGGCCTCGTCGGTGCTGAAGCAGCTCGTCGACAAGGGCTTCACCGCGGGCGACACGGCCACGGCGAGCGCTCGCAAGAAGACGGTGGTCTGGGTCGCCAAGGGCGAGAAGGCGAAGGGCCAGGCGGTCGCCGACGCGCTCGGCGGCAACCCGACCGTCCAGGAGGACAAGAGCGTCGAGGCCGGGCACGTGATGGTCTTCCTCGGCTCGGACTTCAAGGCGCCGAGCGGCGCCGAAGGCTCCGGCTCCTCGCAGAACGCCGCCGGCTCGTCGGCCGCCGCGCCCCCGCCCGAGCAGTCCGACGAGAAGCCGATCACCGCCGAAGGCGTGCCCTGCGTCAACTGACGCGCCTGCCAGGTGTTGCGAAAGCCACATTCGCAACGTTGAAGGTTGCGAAAGTGGCTTTCGCAAACGCCGGATGATCCCTGAAGGCCACCCAAAAGGGCCCTCCACCCGGCTTTCCTTCACC